>CALAOB010000081.1 GCA_937927445.1 uncultured Oribacterium sp.
CCCGCTGATCGGATTCATGACCTGGGAAGGTTACAACTACGAGGATGCGGTTCTCCTTTCCGAGAAGCTCATCCAGAACGATGTCTACACCTCCATCCATATCGAGGAGTACGAGTGTGAGGCTCGTGATACCAAGCTCGGACCGGAGGAGATCACCTCGGACGTTCCGGGTGTCGGTGACGATGCACTGAAGAACCTTGACGAGCGCGGTATCATCCGTATCGGTGCAGAGGTTCGTGCCGGTGATATCCTCGTTGGTAAGGTAACTCCGAAGGGTGAGACCGAGCTGACGGCCGAGGAGAGACTGCTTCGTGCGATCTTCGGTGAGAAGGCACGTGAGGTTCGTGATACCTCCCTCAAGGTGCCGCACGGCGCATATGGTGTCGTTGTAGACGCAAAGGTATTTACAAGAGAAAACAGTGACGAGCTGGCTCCGGGTGTATCCGAGTCCGTTCGTATCTATATTGCACAGAAGAGAAAGATCGGTGTCGGCGATAAGATGGCCGGCCGTCATGGAAACAAGGGTGTATGCTCACGCGTACTTGCAGTAGAGGATCTGCCTTACCTTCCGAATGGTCGTCCGCTCGATATCGTACTGAACCCTCTCGGCGTACCTTCCCGAATGAACATCGGACAGGTGCTCGAGCTGCATCTTTCCCTCGCTGCGAAGGTTCTGGGTATCAATGTTTCTACCCCGATCTTCGATGGCGCAAACGAGAATGATATCGCCCAGACCCTGATCCTTGCGAACGATTACGCAAACAAGAGCTGGGAGGAGTTCACAGAGCTCCACAAGGATGAGCTGGATCCGGAGGTTTATGAGTACCTCGGTGCACACCTCGATCACCGTGAGGAGTGGAAGGGTGTTCCGATCTCGACCGATGGTAAGGTTCAGCTCCGTGATGGACGTACCGGTCTTCCGTTTGACGGACGTACCGCAATCGGATTCATGCATTACCTGAAGCTGCATCACCTGGTAGATGATAAGATCCACGCACGTTCCACGGGACCGTACTCCCTCGTTACACAGCAGCCGCTCGGTGGTAAGGCACAGTTCGGTGGACAGCGTTTCGGAGAGATGGAGGTATGGGCACTCGAGGCGTACGGTGCGGCTTATACACTGCAGGAGATCCTGACCATGAAGTCGGATGATGTTGCAGGCCGTGTAAAGACCTACGAGGCGATCATCAAGGGCCAGAATATCCCGGCACCGGGTGTTCCGGAGTCCTTCAAGGTTATGCTGAAGGAGCTTGAGGCTCTCTGCCTGGATGTGCGCGTTCTCGATGAGAATCAGAACGAGATCGAGATCACCGAGGATCTCTATGATGCAAACCAGGATATGCACCGTCTCCTTTCCGGTGGTGACAGCCGCTATGAGCGTAATGAGAATTACGGACAGTACGGCTACGAGACACAGGAGTTTAAGGATGGCGAGCTTGTAAACAGCGCGGAAGAGAACGCTGCAGAGGATGATTATGCAAATGAAGCCGACGATGCACTTGCATCTGCGATTTCTGCAGATCTGACCGATGACGGCGATTTCGGCGAGGATACAGACTCGGATATGTTCGATGACGGCGACAGCGCAGTTTCCCAGTCGGATGACGACTTCGGCGACGGCGATAATGAATAATAGGAGGAAAGATGGCACAGCTTGATAATATAAATAAGCCTGTTCAGTTTGATTCGATCAAGATCGGCCTGGCTTCTCCGGACAAGATTCTGGAGTGGTCCCACGGCGAAGTAAAGAAGCCGGAGACCATCAACTACAGAACGCTGAAGCCGGAGAAGGACGGACTCTTCTGTGAGCGTATTTTCGGACCGGTCAAGGACTGGGAGTGCCACTGCGGCAAGTATAAGAAGATCCGCTATAAGGGCGTTATCTGCGATCGCTGCGGTGTTGAGGTTACCAAGTCCTCCGTTCGTCGTGAGCGCATGGGTCACATCGCGCTGGCAGCGCCTGTTTCCCACATCTGGTATTTCAAGGGTATCCCGTCCAGAATGGGTCTGATCCTCGACATCAGCCCGCGTATTCTGGAGAGAGTACTCTACTTCGCAAGCTACGTGGTACTCGACAAGGGTGAGACAGGCCTGGATTACAAGCAGGTTCTCTCCGAGAAGGAGTACAGAGATGCAATCGAGCAGTATGGCTATGGCTCCTTCCGTGCAGGCATGGGCGCAGAGGCTGTACTGGAGCTGCTTCGCGGCATCGATCTCGAGAAGGAGTACGCAGAGCTTCGTCAGGAGCTTGATGATGCTTCCGGCCAGAAGAGAACGAGAATCGTGAAGCGCCTCGAGGTCGTGGAGGCTTTCCGTTCCTCTGGTAACAAGCCGGAGTGGATGATCCTCACGAACCTTCCGGTGATCCCGCCAGATCTCCGTCCGATGGTTCAGCTCGATGGTGGCCGTTTTGCAACCTCGGATCTCAATGATCTCTATAGAAGAATCATCAACCGTAACAACCGTCTGGCCCGTCTCCTCGAGCTGGGCGCTCCGGAGATCATCGTACGTAACGAGAAGCGTATGCTCCAGGAGGCGGTCGATGCGCTGATCGATAACGGCCGTCGTGGCCGTCCGGTCACCGGCCCTGGTAACCGTGCTCTGAAGTCCCTTTCCGATATGTTAAAGGGTAAGCAGGGACGTTTCCGTCAGAACCTGCTCGGTAAGCGAGTAGACTACTCCGGACGATCGGTTATCGTCGTAGGACCTGAGCTGAAGATCTATCAGTGCGGTGTTCCGAAGGAGATGGCCCTCGAGCTGTTCAAGCCGTTCGTGATGAAGGAGCTGGTACAGTCCGGTAAGGCCCACAACATCAAGAATGCGAAGAAGATGGTTGACCGTCTGGATCCGCAGGTATGGGACATCCTCGAGGATGTCATCAAGGGTCACCCGGTTATGCTGAACCGTGCCCCTACCCTGCACAGACTCGGTATTCAGGCCTTCGAGCCGACCCTCGTCGAGGGTAAGGCCATCAAGCTTCACCCGCTCGTATGTGCGGCCTTCAACGCCGACTTCGATGGTGACCAGATGGCGATCCACCTTCCGCTGACACAGGAAGCACAGGCAGAGTGCAGATTCATGCTGCTTTCTCCGAATAACCTCCTGAAGCCGTCGGATGGTGGTGTAGTAGCCGTTCCTTCACAGGATATGGTACTCGGTATCTACTATATTACACAGGCGCGTCCGGGTGAGCCGAACGAGGGCATGTTCTTCAAGAGCATCAATGAGGCGATTCTCGCAAAGGAGAATGGCTACATCACGATGCACACCCTGATCAAGTGCAGAATCCGCAAGATCGTAAAGGCGGAGGATGGCACCGAGAGCATCATCGAGGGCGTTGTGAATACCACCGTCGGCCGTCTGATTTTCAATGAGATCATCCCGCAGGATCTCGGCTTCGTGGATCGTTCGATTCCGGGCAACGAGATTCTTCCGGAGATTGACTTCATCGTAAAGAAGAAGGATCTCAAGAAGATTCTGGAGAGAGTCATGGATGTACATGGCGCTACCCAGACCGCCCTCACCCTGGATGATATCAAGGCGATGGGCTATAAGCAGTCCACCATCGCGGCGATGACCGTATCCATCTCGGATATGACCGTTCCGGCAAGCAAGCAGAAGCTGCTGGCAGACGCACAGGCTATCGTTGACAAGATCGCACGTAACTATCGTCGTGGTCTCGTTACCGAGGAGGAGCGTTACCAGGAGGTTATCGATACCTGGAAGAAGACCGATGATCAGCTGACCAAGGATCTTCTCGGCGGACTCGATGCATACAACAACATCTTCATGATGGCCGATTCCGGAGCCCGTGGATCCGATAAGCAGATCAAGCAGCTCGCTGGTATGCGAGGACTCATGGCGGATACAACCGGACGTACCATCGAGCTCCCGATCAAGTCGAACTTCCGTGAGGGTCTTGACGTACTCGAGTACTTCATCTCCGCACACGGTGCACGTAAGGGACTTTCCGATACCGCGCTTCGTACGGCAGACTCCGGTTACCTTACGAGACGAATGGTTGACGTTACCCAGGATCTGATCATCCGTGAGCTTGACTGCTCTGCAGATAAGGATAAGATCCCGTACCTGGAGATCTCCGCACTGGAGGAAGGCCAGGAGAAGATCGAGTCGCTGCAGGAGCGTATCACCGGTCGTTACATCGCAGAGGATGTGTACGATCCGGAGACTGGCAAGCTTGTCGTACAGGCAGACCGTATGGTTACCCCGAAGCGGGCACCGAAGGTCATCGCTGCACTCCAGAAGCGCTTCGATCAGGAGGTTGCAGAAGGAAAGCACGATGCGAAGCAGAAGATGAAGGTGAAGATCAGAACCGTCCTCACCTGCCGTTCGAAGAATGGTATCTGTGCGAAGTGCTACGGCTCGAACCTGGCAACCGGTCAGCCGGTACAGGTCGGCGAGGCAGTTGGTATCATCGCGGCACAGTCCATCGGTGAGCCGGGTACTCAGCTTACAATGAGAACCTTCCATACCGGTGGTGTAGCGGGTGGCGATATCACCCAGGGTCTTCCGAGAGTCGAGGAGCTTTTCGAGGCTCGTAGACCGAAGGGACTTGCGATTCTTACCGAGATTCCGGGTGTCGTTGAGATCAAGGAAACCGCAAAGAAGAGAGAAGTTGTCATCACGGATGCCGAGAGAGGCCAGTCCAAGACCTACCTCATTCCGTATGGTTCCAGACTGAAGGTGCTGGATGGTCAGGTACTCGAGGCCGGTGATGTTCTCACCGAGGGTTCCATCAACCCGCACGATCTTCTGAAGATCAAGGGCACCAAGGCAGTACAGGATTACATGATTTCTGAAGTTCAGCGTGTATACCGTCTGCAGGGTGTAGAGATTCAGGATCGTCATATCGAGATGATCGTTCATCAGATGATGAAGAAGGAGCGCATCATGGAGGCTGGAGATTCCGATTTCATCCCTGGCACCACCGTCGATCGCCTCGACTTCGAGGATGAGAACGAGCGCCTGATCGCCGAGGGTAAGAAGCCGGCAGAGGGTAAGCGCGTGATGCTCGGTATCACGAAGGCATCTCTCGCAACCGATTCCTTCCTGTCAGCAGCATCCTTCCAGGAGACCACCAAGGTTCTGACCGAGGCGGCCATCAGTGGCAAGTCGGATCAACTGATCGGTCTGAAGGAGAACGTTATCATCGGTAAGCTGATTCCGGCAGGTACCGGTATGAGACGCTACAGAAATGTAGAGCTCAGCCAGGACGAGCAGGATCTTCAGGATGATCACGATCAGATGTTCACACCGGATGAGGCCTTCGATATCGATGCAGAGGGCGTTGAGCGTATCGCTGCACGTCGTCGGATCGAGAGAGAGAAGGAGAATATTCTTTAATAGAAAACATTCTGTAAAACTCATTGACAAGAAAATTCGATTGAAGTATATTACTAGGGCATGCGCAAAAGCATGCCCTGTTTTTTGTTTCCAGGGACCAAAACGAGAGAATAAACCTAATGAAAGGAGAACCAAATGCCTACATTTAACCAGTTAGTAAGAAAGGGCAGAACTTCTGCTAAGAAGAAGTCCACAGCGCCTGCACTTCAGAGAGGTTTCAACTCTTTAAAGAAGGTTGCAACTAACAATAGCGCTCCTCAGAAGCGTGGTGTATGTACAGCTGTTAAGACAGCAACACCGAAGAAGCCGAACTCCGCTCTTCGTAAGATCGCCAGAGTAAGACTTTCCAACGGTATCGAAGTTACATCCTACATTCCTGGAGAGGGCCACAACCTGCAGGAGCACTCTGTTGTAATGATTCGTGGCGGCCGTGTTAAGGATCTTCCTGGTACAAGATACCATATCATCCGTGGAACACTGGATACAGCCGGCGTTGCAAACAGAATGCAGGCCCGTTCAAAGTACGGTGCCAAGAGACCGAAGGCTAAGAAGTAATCAGCCTCGATCTACGTTGTAAAAAGACATGGTTAAAATGACGGATAATGGAACTCATTATTATATAAGAAGAGATGTCCAGAAGTCCGCATGAACTCGCAAAACACAATTTAGATTGCAGTTGCGAAGAGTACCGATGATCTAAAACAAATTTTTAAGGAGGGAAGTAACGTGCCACGTAAAGGACATACTCTGCACAGAGACGTACTTGCAGACCCGGTTTACAATTCCAAGCTTGTAACCAAGCTTGTTAACTCCATCATGCTTGATGGTAAGAAGGGTATTGCTCAGAAGATCGTCTATGGTGCATTTGACATTGTCGCTGAGAAGAGCGGCAAGGAAGCAACAGAAGTATTTGAAGAGGCTATGAACAACATCATGCCTGTTCTTGAAGTTAAGGCTAAGCGTATCGGTGGTGCTACATACCAGGTACCGATGGAGGTTAAGCCTGAGAGACGTCAGACCCTTGGTCTTCGCTGGCTTACTGAGTTCTCACGTAAGAGATCTGAGAAGACACAGGCTGAGAGACTGGCAAACGAGATTATGGATGCTGCAAACAACACGGGTGCAGCTGTAAAGCGTAAAGAGGAAATGCACAGAATGGCGGACGCTAATAAGGCATTTGCTCATTACAGATTCTGATAGGGGGGGGGAAATACTTTGGCTGATAAGAGACAGTATTCACTTGAGCATACAAGAAATATTGGTATCATGGCGCATATCGATGCCGGTAAGACCACACTCACAGAGCGTATTCTCTTCTACACTGGAATTAATCACAAGATCGGTGATACCCACGACGGTACTGCAACCATGGACTGGATGGCCCAGGAGCAGGAGCGTGGTATCACTATCACATCAGCCGCTACCACATGTCACTGGATCCCAGAGCATGAGCATCAGAAGATCGCCGGTGCACCTGAGTACCGTATCAACATCATCGATACTCCGGGCCACGTAGACTTTACCGTAGAGGTTGAGCGTTCTCTCCGTGTACTTGACGGCGCTGTCGGCGTATTCGATGCGAAGAGCGGCGTTGAGCCTCAGTCTGAGAACGTATGGAGACAGGCGGATACGTATCACGTACCGAGAATTGCATTCATCAACAAGATGGACGTCGTTGGTGCGGATTTCTTCCACTCTGTACAGACCATCGTTGATCGTCTTGGCAAGAACTGTGTCATCCTTCAGTACCCGATGGGCGCGGAGGATACCTATGTAGGTCTCATCGATCTTTTCGAGATGAGAGCTTACTTCTACAGAGATGACAAGGGCCAGGATATCGAGGTTACCGACGTTCCTGAGGAGTACAAGGATGCAGCACAGGAGTATCACGACAAGCTCGTTGAGCAGGTTTGTGAGCTCGATGATGAGCTGATGATGATGTACCTTGAGGGCGAGGTGCCGACCGTAGAGCAGATGAAGGCTGTCCTTCGTAAGGCAACCATCGCCGGTGATGCGATTCCGTGCCTCTGCGGTACTGCTTACAGAAACAAGGGCGTTCAGAAGCTTCTCGACGCGGTTATCGATTACCTTCCGGCACCTACCGACATCCCGGATGTCGAGGGTACCGATGAGGAGGGCAATCCGGATACCAGACCTTCATCTGATGATGCACCGTTCTCTGCACTTGCTTTCAAGATCATGACCGACCCGTTCGTAGGTAAGCTTGCTTACTTCAGAGTGTACTCCGGTACTCTCAAGAACGGTTCCTACTGCCTGAATTCTACCAAGGGTAAGAAGGAGCGTGTAGGTCGTCTGCTTCAGATGCATGCAAATAAGAGAATGGACCTCGATGAGGTATTCTCCGGTGATATCGCAGCTGCTGTTGGTTTCAAGACCACATCGACCGGTGATACTCTCTGTGACGAGAATCATCCGATCATTCTTGAGTCCATGGAGTTCCCGGAGCCGGTTATCTCCGTAGCGATCGAGCCGAAGACCAAGGCTTCTCAGGGCAAGATGACCGATGCTCTCGCAAAGCTTGCCGAGGAGGATCCGACCTTCCGTGTAAGAACCAATGAAGAGACTGGTCAGACCATCATCTCCGGTATGGGTGAGCTTCACCTGGAGATCATCGTTGATCGTCTTATGCGTGAGTTCAAGGTTGAGGCAAACGTAGGTGCACCTGAGGTAGCTTACAAGGAGACCTTCACCAAGGCTGTCGATGTACAGGGCCGTTACGTTCACCAGTCCGGTGGTTCCGGTATGTACGGTGACTGTAAGGTTAAGTTCACACCGATGGATCCGAACGGCGAGGAGACCTTCAAGTTCCAGTCGACCGTTGTCGGTGGATCGATTCCGAAGGAGTACATCCCGGCAATCGAGAAGGGTATCCGCAGCGCAGCAGAGTCTGGTATTCTTGCAGGCTATCCGGTACTCGGCGTAGACGCAAACGTATACGACGGTTCCTACCATGATGTCGACTCTAACGAGCGTGCATTCGAGTTCGCCGGATCGATCGCATTCAAGAACGCGATGGCGAAGGCTGATCCGGTTCTTCTCGAGCCGATCATGAAGGTCGAGATCACGACTCCGGAGGAGTACATGGGTAACGTTATCGGTGACGTCAACTCTCGTCGTGGCCGTATCGAGTCCATGGAGGACATCCCATCCGGTAAGCAGGTAAACTCGTATGTTCCGCTTTCCGAGATGTTCGGATATGCAACCGATCTTCGTTCCAAGACCCAGGGTCGTGCAAACTACTCTATGTTCTTTGATCACTATGAGAAGTGCCCGAAGAATGTTCAGGAGGCTGTACTCAAGGAGCGTAACGGTAAGTAATTACCGCGGTGGATGTTTTCAGTCCAGATCATAAAAATCAAGTGTTTTCGGGCTTCCGACCTCGTTCGGACGCCTAAAAATACTTGATAAAATAGAATAACGATGATAAAATCATGTTTGCTGATTGAGCATACACTGTGCTCAGAAGCATAATGTATTGCACGGAGCATGCAAGCGCATGCATAGTGCTTGACATGATTTTCGTTGTATTACATTTAATGGAGGTATTTTAAAATGGCAAAGGCACATTTTAACAGAACGAAGCCACATTGTAACATTGGTACCATCGGTCACGTAGACCACGGTAAGACCACTCTTACAGCTGCTATCACAGCTGTTCTCGCTGACAGACTTGGCATGGAGCCAGCTGTTCCTTTCGATCAGATCGATAAGGCACCGGAGGAGAGAGAGAGAGGTATCACCATCAACTCCGCTCACGTTGAGTACGAGACTGAGAAGCGTCACTATGCTCACGTTGACTGCCCGGGCCACGCTGACTACGTAAAGAACATGATCACCGGTGCTGCACAGATGGATGGTGCTATCCTCGTTGTAGCTGCTACCGATGGTGTTATGGCACAGACCAGAGAGCATATCCTTCTTGCTCGTCAGGTAGGTGTACCGGCTATCGTTGTATTCCTTAACAAGTGCGACATGGTTGATGACCCTGAGCTTCTTGAGCTCGTTGAGATGGAGGTTAGAGACCTTCTGAACGAGTATGAGTTCCCAGGCGATGAGATCCCTGTAATCCACGGTTCTGCTCTGAAGGCTCTCGAGGATCCGAAGTCTGAGTGGGGCGATAAGATCATGGAGCTCATGGACGCTGTTGACTCTTACATCCCTGAGCCAGTTCGTGAGACTGATAAGCCATTCCTTATGCCAGTCGAGGACGTATTCACCATCACAGGTCGTGGTACTGTAGCTACCGGCCGTGTAGAGCGTGGTGTTCTTCACGTATCCGATGAGCTTGAGATCGTTGGTATTTCCGAGGAGACTCAGAAGACTGTCGTAACTGGTATCGAGATGTTCCGTAAGACTCTTGACGAGGCTGAGGCTGGTGATAACGTAGGTCTTCTCCTTCGTGGTATCAACCGTGATCAGATCGAGAGAGGTCAGGTTCTCTGCAAGCCGGGTACTGTAAAGTGCCACAAGAAGTTTACCGCTCAGGTTTACGTTCTTACCAAGGACGAGGGTGGTCGTCATACTCCGTTCTTCACAAACTACAGACCGCAGTTCTACTTCAGAACAACTGACGTAACTGGTGTCTGCGAGCTTCCAGAGGGTACAGAGATGTGCATGCCTGGTGATAACACCGAGATGACTGTTGAGCTTATTCACCCAGTAGCAATGGAGGAGGGTCTCCGTTTCGCTATCCGTGAGGGTGGTAGAACCGTTGGTTCTGGTAGAGTAGTAAGCATCCTCGACTAAATCTGTCAGGCTTTATCTTATGAATTGAGACAGCGTGGAGAGTAATCTCCACGCTGTTTTTTGAAATATGGGAGAATAATATGACACAGGAATTTACATATAGACCGAAGATGGTATGTTCTACGGAGATTACATTTGAACTGGATGACGAAAATAAGATTCATAACCTTCGTTTTCGCGGTGGCTGCAATGGCAACCTGAAGGCGATCGGTCGACTCGTAGAGGGTCAGGAGGCGTCGAAGGTTTCCGAGATTCTGCGTGGAAACACATGTGGACCACGCCCTACCTCCTGTGCGGATCAGTTCTCGAAGGCGATCGATCAGGCACTTGCTGAGAAGAACGCATGACGCTCAACCGCAGAAAGGTGGAGGAAGGTATGAATCGGGATTCGATATCGAAGAGGGGAAATGTAAGAAAAGATAGAGGTCGAGACCCTCAGGACCCGAGTGGAGAGCAGCCGAAGCTTCATCAGAAGCTGATCGGAGTCTCTGCGATCGTTCTGCTACTTCTCTTAATCGTTCTGATTTTCTATATGACCTTCAATCATATTTTTCCAGGTCTATGGCCGCTTCTGAAGGCCGGAGATGAGCAGGGAATCGCGCGCTATCTCGAGCTGGAGGGTGAGTGGAAGGGTCTGATTCTGGCGGTCGTACTGTCTGCTCTCCAGGTCGTGAGCATCGTCCTGCCGGGGCTTCCGATTCACCTGGCGGTCGGTATGATCTATGGCTGGGTGAAAGCGTCGATTGCCTGCTACATCGGCTTCGTGCTCGGGAATGCATTCGTATTTGCTGTGGCGCGGAAGCTTGGGCGCAGACTCGGAAACTATATTCCGGGGCTGAATCGACAGAACTGGCTGACGCAGAAAATCAATTCGAGGCACCCGGCGTTTGTGGTGGCCATTGCCTGCATGGTCCCGGCGGTGCCGAACGGCGCGATACCGTATATTGCGTCTCGCGCGGATATTACAGGTCGGGGGTATGTCGGCGCCGTGGCGGCGACGGCATGGCTGCAGTGCGTTACGAACTGCCTCTGTGGTTACTTTCTGATTCTCGGACAGTACCTCGGCGCCGTGATCGTGTTTATCGCGCAGCTCCTTATCATCGGGCTGATCAGCTGGAAGAGAGAAGCACTGTTGGGAAGATTGAAGTAAAACTTTTGACGGGAACAGTTCTAGCAGGGGCCCCGGAGGGGCGGCAACGGAGGCACAGTACTCCAAGACCGGTTCAATCTAAGCCGGGGACCCTAAGCGGCACTAGGCCCTCTGCAATCG
>CALAOB010000082.1 GCA_937927445.1 uncultured Oribacterium sp.
CCAAAACAGGATGCCTACTTTTAAAAGTGTCCTTGACAAGGGGTACACTTCATTTGATGCTCAAAAGTAGGCATGTCGATAAAATTCACGCATTATCATGCCTACGTTAGACTGGCCTAACGTAGGCATGATGAATATTTTCAAGGGAGTTCGTGCCTGCTATTGCTTCTTATGACCGAAGTTCTCATGTTCCTGCTCGCGGAACTTCTTATTTTTATGAAGGTAGGACTGGAAGGCCTGCCCGGTATGCGTGAAAACGCTTCGGAAGGAGAGGCCGTTCTCACGGTCACGCTTCGTCGGGAGGACGGTGGTGATGGCGAGCGCAATCAGGACACCGACACCGGTGTCGATGATACGGGCGATGGTGTACGGTACGACGCGTTCCTGACCGACCGTGAACATCACGACGAAATAAACGACGGTACCCGGCTGAATCGCGGAGTCCGCGCCGAGGGCCAGATTGCAGAGAAGCACGAGGCAGAGGCCGAGGACCATCCATGCCCAGTCCGGTACACCGAAGAGCGGGTTCGTATAGAGTGTATAAAACGGAATGACCAGAAGACCGCCGACGAAGGTACCGATGAAACGGTTGAAGCCATTATGGAAGCCCTCTTCAAACTGGCTGCCGACACCATAGACCGCACCGATCAGCGCGAAGCAGGGATTCCGATCCTGGAACAGATACTCATAGATGATGGCCGTCGCCAGCACCACCAGCGCACTGCGCCATACACGATCCGTGATGCGCGGAAAACGGAATCTCTGACGTGATGCGGTTCCCTGGACGTCCTGCGCTTCTTCACGTATGTTATCTACTTCCTGTACGCTCTGCGCATGCTCGCTATTCAGAATCTCTGACATCTCTGGTGTTTTCTGTGCCGCCATCAGCCCGCCTCCTTCGCCGGATATTCATGATTATTTTTATGATTTCATCCGCGAAGCGCGGTCTGATATCGTATGGGAATATCGGATCCTTCTAAATATATGTTCTCAGAGAAAGAGCGTCAATCGCCGTACCGTTCTAAATTGCATACAATGCACATTGTATGTATTTCTGTTCAAAAAAACAGTCAGGGCCCGGCATCGTCGGATGTCGGGCCCTGTGTGATGAAAAGCATGGAAGTGGAGTTGGCTGAGCTTTTCTTATACTATATTAGTGCGCCAGCTTCATGAAGAAGCCTGCCTTCTGAAGTGCCGGGCGAAGTGCCGCGTATACAGCCACAGATACGACGAGGGATACGACCGCGTTGATCGTGGTGGCGACGAAGTTGATCTTCAGGGACAGATCCGCAGCCGGCTTTCCGAGGATGAGAATCTTATACCAGTAGCCGATGATCGGATCTGCAAACATGTTGAAGATCAGACCGCAGGCCGCAGCGATGATGGTCCAGCGAAGGATGTGCTTTGGATCATCGGTCTTCGTGATGCCGCCGATTCTATGTGCGACGAAGCCGGTGATGAGACCGATGAGCAGCTTACAGAACAGTGTCTTCGGTACGAGTGGAGCATAGACCGGATCCAGCAGATCACCGATGCTCATGCCGATCGCGCCGGCGATGCCACCGAGCGGACCGCCGATGATGAACGCACCGAGTACCACGACGGCATTTCCGAGGTGGATGGATGTCATATCCGCACCGACCGGAATCTTGATCTGCAGGAAGGTGAAGACTGCATAGGAAAGCGCTGCGAACAGAGCGGCAAGCGCGAGCTGATAGGTTTTCGAGTTATTCATAATGTTGCCTCCTCAGGTGTGTTCAGGCATCTGCCTGTTCTGCCCTGCATTATAGGCCAGAGCTGGCACTATCGTAACTACCAGATAATTTTTATTTTATATGACCAGATGACAGGATGAGACCACATTTGCTATAGAAAAGACGGTAGCTGTTCATGGGAGGAGACGCAGGGGACCGGCAACAGAAGCCATACGGAGCGGCCGTGTAAAATCAAGCCAGGTCCCCTTAGCGGCACTTGGTGTTATCTCTCCCTGGAACCCTCTAGCAACGCTGAGTTTTCATCAAGAAAACTCAGCGATTGCAGAGGGCCTAGTGCCGCTTGGGGTTCCTGGCTTAGATTTTACCGGCCTCGGAGTACTGTGCTTCTGTTACCGGTCCCCTGAGCCCCTCATCCACATTGCTATAAAGCAAATTTATATCTGACTCCAGATATGAAATATTATACAATACCAGATGCGGGTGCTATGATTTCACCATCAGCTGAAGGAAAGAACTTAAAGAAACTGATTCACTTAAAGACAGAACATCGGAACGAAAACACCGATGCGGACTGCAGAAGCCGCCGGAATCATAGAGGAGAGTTCGGGCGACCCGCAGATAGGAACGCGCAGCCGAAGCTGCAGAAGGAGAACATCATGCCGAAGAAGCCATATGTAGACAGAAACTACGGATTTGATACCAAGGCCATCCACGTAGGACAGGAGAACCCGGATCCAGCGACCGGCGCGAGAGCGGTTCCGATCTACCAGACCAGCGCATTCGTATTTAACGATGCCGATCATGCAGCTGCCCGTTTCGCACTGAAGGATGCAGGAAACATCTATGCGAGACTGACGAACCCGACCGAGGATGTCTTCGAGCAGAGAGTCGCCGCTCTCGAGGGTGGTGTTGCAGCACTTGGTGTTGCATCCGGTGCAGCCGCGGTTACCTACGCATTTAAGGCCGTTGCGCATGCCGGCGACCACATCGTTTCCGCGAAGAACATCTACGGTGGAACCTACAACTACCTCGCCCATACCTTTACAGACTACGGCGTAACCACCAGCTTCGTAGACCCGTACAACTACGAGGAGGTCGAGGCAGCCATCCAGCCGAACACGAAGGCCCTTTATGCCGAGACCCTCGGTAACCCGAACGGCGAGGTCCTCGATCTCGATAAGTGGGTAGAAATCGCACACAAGCACGACCTCCCGCTCATCATCGATAACACCTTCGCAACCCCGGTACAGATCCGTCCGATCGAGCACGGTGCCGACATCGTCGTTCATTCTGCGACGAAGTTCATCGGCGGTCACGGAACCACCATCGGTGGTGTCATCGTCGATGCCGGCAAGTTCAACTGGAACCAGCCGGAGAAGTGGCCATGGCTCGCAACGAAGAACGAGTCCTACCACGGCGTGACCTTCGCTACCGACTGCGCACCGGCCACCATCGCCACCTATCTTCGTGCCATCATCCTTCGTGACGAAGGCGCAACCCTCGCACCGCTCAACGCATGGCTGCTCCTGCAGGGTGTCGAGACCCTGGCGCTCCGCGTAGAGCGTCATACCGAGAATGCACTGAAGGTCGTGGATTACCTGTCGAAGAACCCGCATGTGGCTTACGTTTCGCACCCGGCTGCGTCGAAGGATCCGGTGCAGCAGGCCCTCTACCAGAAGTATTATCCGAACGGCGCCGGCTCCATCTTCACCTTCGACATCGACGGGGACGAGCAGAAGGCGAAGGACTTCATCGATAACCTCGAGCTCTTCTCACTGCTCGCGAATGTCGCCGACGTGAAGTCTCTCGTCGTACACCCGGCAACGACGACCCACGCAGAGTGCAATGATGCGGAGCTCGCCGACCAGGGCATCAAGCGGAACACCATCCGCCTCTCCATCGGCATCGAGAACGTTGAGGACATCATCGCAGACCTCGATCGCGCATTCCACGCTGTATTTGCTGACTGATAAATTTTTATATCACAGATCATCTCATGAACCGGAAGCCACTGGCTTCCGGTTTTTCTGTATTTCAACCAATGTGCTAAAAAATGCCCCTGTCCCTGTGCTATCATAGAGCTATCAGAAAAAGGCAGGTGTCTTATGAGCTTACGTTTCATTTTCGGCGCGGGTGGTGCCGGTAAAACCGAATATCTCTTACAGTATTTTCTGAAGCATGCACCGGAGAACTTCCGGAAGAACTGGTTCCTGATCGTGCCAGAGCAGGATACCCTGGCGATGCAGAAAAAGATCCTCACGCATCCGGCGAATCCGGGCGGCGGCATTCTGAACATCGATGTGCTGAGCTTCAACCGACTGGCCTATCGTGTCTTCGAGGAGCTCAGCCTCCAGGCGATGACCATCATCGACGATACCGGAAAGATCATGATCCTCCGCTCGGTGACGGAGAAGATCCGGGGGAAGCTGCGTCTGTACCAGCGTGAGCTCAACAAGCCGGGCTTCCTCGAGAGTCTGAAGTCTCAGATCTCCGAGTTCTATCAGTATCACATCACCCCGGAGATGCTGGACCTCGCTGCAGAGCGCGCCGAGTCGCAGTACACCCGGAGCAAGTTTCAGGATATCGCGCTGATCTATGAGCATTTTCAGCAGTATATGGAGGAGCACGGCTATCATACACAGGAGGAGATCCTCGACCAGCTGTATGCACATCTGCCGGAGTCTCGGCTGCTTCAGGATGCGGTCGTGGCCTTCGACGGCTTCACCGGCTTCACACCGATCCAGCTTCGCATCCTCGAGGAGATCCTGCCGGTGACGGCGGAGACGCTCGTGAGCTGTGAAGTGAGCCTCGATGCGCACGACTCGATCTATGAGCTGCGCGGTCCGGAGGATCTCTTCTACCTGTCACGGCAGACGGTGGCGAAGCTGACGAAGATGGCGTCGGATCTGAAGCTTCCGGTGGAGGCCCCGATCGACGTGAACCGCTTCGATGCGCGCACCGGAGAGCAACGACCGGCGGGTGCGGTACTGCCGCGCTTCGTGAAGGCCCCGGCGCTCTCGACGATCGAGGCACGCCTCTACCGCTTCGATACCGTGGCGGCGAAGGCGACCCCGGACGCCTCCCTCGTGATCCGCGAGGCGGCGGATCTCCGACAGGAGGTCGAGGCGATGGCCACCAGCATCGAGGAGGCCGTGCGTCGGGAGGACCTCCGCTACCAGGACATCGGCATCATCCTGACGAATCCGGAGAGCTACCGGGACATCGTCTATAAGGTGTTTTCCGAGGCCGGGATCCCGTATTTCTTTGATGATCCGGCGAGCCTGCTCGATTCTCCCTACGCGGAGCTCATGCGGGCGGCACTGGAGGCCGTCGACCGGAATTTCAGCTTCGATGCGGTCCTTCGCTTTCTGCGTGCCCTGCCGGACGTGACGCCGGAAAAGGAGCAGCACATCGACCGGCTCGATAATATCCTGCGGGCCACCGGTATCCGTGGCGCTTCAAAATATGATGCGGTATGGACGGAAGCGGATGGCAGTGTGGGCGAGCGGGAGGCCCTCCGTCAGGAGCTGATCCTGCCGCTGCTTCATCTGCGCACGCAGTCCGGCGAGCGTGGTGCGAACGTGGCGACCCGTGTGGACGCACTGGAAGCGCTAATGCAGGAAATCGGCGCTTCGGAAGCAATCGCTTCCCTGGCAGCAGCGCTTCGCGAGGTGGGCGACCAGAACCGTGCGGAGGCGCTCGAGGAGAGCGTGACGGCGATCAATGCAGTGCTCCGTCAGCTTCGCTCGCTGCTGGGCGAAACCTCCGTGTCCCGCGCAGAGTTCCGTGACGTGCTTGATGCAGGCCTCCGCCAGGCCTCGGTGCGCGTGATTCCGGCGACCCTTGACCAGGTCGTGATCGGTGATCTCACGCGCTCCCGCTTCTCGAATCCGCGTCTTTTCTTCGTGGCCGGACTGACGGCGGACGAGGTGCCGAAGGCAGAACCCGACACGAAGCTGCTGACCGACCGGGACCGCCATCTGTTTAAGGACTTAGACATTGAACTGGCCCCGGACCGGGTGGAGAGCGCGCTCGTGCAGCGCTTCTATATTTATCGTGCGCTCCTAAATCCGTCGGAGCGCCTGGTGCTGAGCTATGCCCTGAAGGGGCGTGACGGCAAGGGCTGCCGCCCGTCCGGGCTGATCAAGGAGATCCGCGACATGTTCACGGAGCTCCCGGTGCAGAAGCTGCGGAATCGTGCGCCACGTGCCTTCACGATGAAGGAGGCGGAGCGTCTGATCGCCGGGGCGATGCAGGAGCTCGAGACGCTGGTGGCGCAGGATGCCGGGACAATGCAGACGCCGGAGGCACAGGTGGCGGAGCAGGACAGGTCGGCGAGCACCACGACAGGGGATACCGCCGCTTCCCAGGATCATCCTGCGAAGGAGCAGCAGGAGAGGGCGAAGCTGACGCGCCTGCTGGAGTACCTCGCGATCCTCGATCGGGATCCGGCGCAGCATGCGAAGGCGCAGCAGCTGATGGCGGCGGCGTTCACGCATTATGAGGCGGACATGCTGTCGCAGAAGGTTGCCGAGGAGCTCTATGGCGGGCGTATCCTCGGTTCCATCACGCGCCTCGAGCGCTACAGTCAGTGCGCGTACCAGCATTTCCTCCGCTACGGTCTCAGACTCCAGGAGCGGGAGAGCTTCGATCTTCAGATGTACGATATCGGAAATCTCTACCACGGGGCGATCGAGCAGAGCTTCCGGCATACGCTGGAGGCGGAGAAAAAGCTGGAGGCACTCAGCGAGGAGGAGCTCCGCGCACTCGCCGAGGAGAGTGTCACGCAGGTGTCCGCGAGCTACAATCACGGCCTGCTGATGGATACGGCGCGCAACCAGTACCTCGTGCGAAAGGCGACGGCCATCACCCGGACGACGCTGTGGGCACTCGCGGAGCAGCTGCGCCGTGGTGCGTTCCATGTGGACGGACTCGAGAAGAACTTCGACTACATCCGCGATGGCATGCGCCTGACCGGGCGGATCGATCGTGTCGACGTCGCCCAGGACGAGGGCCACGTCTACGTAAAGGTCATCGACTACAAGTCCGGAAAGACGAGCTTCGATTTAAGCCGCGTTTACAACGGAACGCAGCTGCAGCTCACGACCTATATGAATGTCGCGATGAACGAGTACCAGCTGCGTTATCCGGAAAAGGAAATCGTACCGGCGGCGATGTTCTACTATCGCATCGATGATCCGGTGCTTGATTATGATGCGTCGGCCAGTGCGGAGGACCGCGAACGTGCGCGTCTCAAGAAACTGATGGTCGACGGCCTCGTGAACACGGAGCTGTCGGTCGTACAGAAGCTGGATACGGGGATCGAGAAGGCGTCGGATATTCTGCCGGTGACGATCAAGGCGGGTGCCGTCGATGCGACGAAGAAAAACGTTGCCTCGACGAAGCGTTTCCGGGATCTCGGCCGCTTCGTCGACCAGAAGATGCAGGGCTTCGCACAGGAAATCCGGGATGGCCGGATCGTCGTGGATCCGATCCGGATCAGTACGGATACGACGGCCTGTAGCTGGTGTCCGTATCATAGTATCTGCCGCTTCGACCCGCGGATCGACGGCTACGCCTACCGGAGCGGAGAGAAGCTTTCGGCAGAGGAAATTTGGAACGAGATTTCACCAGAGGAGAAGAAGGATGCAGTGGACGACTGAACAGGAAAGTGTAATCAATCATACAGCGGGGGATCTGCTGGTCGCCGCAGCGGCGGGCTCCGGGAAGACCGCGGTGCTCGTGCAGCATGTGATTTCCCGGATCATGGACCCGGTGGATCCGGTGAAGTTGTCCGAGATGGTGATCATGACCTTCACGGAGGCAGCGGCCCAGGAGATGCGGGACCGGATCAAGGCGGCGCTCGAGGAGAAGCTCCGGGAGCACCCGGACAGCGCCGAGCTGATCCGTGAGGCTGGGAGCATTCAGAATGCGAGCATCTCCACCATCGATGCCTTCTGTAAGCATTTCATCACGGAAAACTATGCGGCGATCGACCTCGACCCGGGCTTCCGCATGGGAGACCAGGGGGAGCTCCGACTTCTGCAGGGGGATATCCTCGAGGATCTGCTGGAGGAGGAGTATGCGGCGGGCGAAGAGGATTTTCTCCACTTCGTCGACACCTTCGCGCAGGGAAAGACCGACGCGGGTATCGCAGAGCTGATCCAGAAGCTGTACGAGAGCGCGGCCTCCCACCCGTGGCCGGAGGAGTACCTCGATGCCTGTCTCACGGCGGAATCGGCGGATGGAAAGACGTTTCTGCTGGAGCAGCTTGCCGCGCGTCTTCGCGATGATGCGGAGCGGATGGACTATGCGCTGTCCATCTGCGCGGAGCCGGATGGACCGGAAAGCTATCTCCCGAATGTGGCGCAGGAAAAGCAGGCACTTCGGTATGCAGCGGAAGCGACAGAGCTCCAGGAACTCGTTCTCCGGACTCAGGCGATCCGCTATGACCGTTTGAAGCCGACGAAATCTGCACTGAAGACACGTGTGACGGCGATTCGCGACGATGTGAAGAAGGATACGAAGGACATCGCCGGGCTGCCGGTCGTTCTGGATCCGGAGGCAGAGGCGAGGATGGAGGCCGGCATCGAGCGCTGCATGCAGGGCCTCGTGCGCCTCACGAAGAAGTTCAGCGCGCGCTACCAGGAGGAGAAGGAAAAGCGGCATGTGCTCGACTTCAGTGATCTCGAGCATAAGGCGCTGGAAATCCTTTATACTACGGATGCAGACGGCGTCCGCCATCCGTCGGCGATCGCCGATGATGTCGCACAGCAGTATCGGGAGATCCTGGTGGACGAGTATCAGGACTCGAACTTCGTGCAGGAGGCGCTGATCCGTGCCCTTTCGGCGGCGCGCTTCGGCCGTCCGGATGTCTTCCAGGTCGGGGACGTGAAGCAGTCCATCTACAGCTTCCGCCAGGCGCGCCCGGATCTCTTCCTTATGAAATATCAGGATCCGGACTATCCGAAGATCGAGCTGAGCCGGAACTTCCGGAGCCGCAACGAGGTGGTGCGTGCGGTCAACCGCGTGTTCCACCGCGTGATGCGTCCGATGCTGGGCGGCATCGACTACAACGAGAAGGTGGCGCTTCACTATGGCTACCCGAAGGCGCCGGAAAGTGAGGAGATCGATCCGCGCTACCAGACGGAGCTTCTGCTGCTCGAGGTCTCGAAGGAGACGTCGGAGGAGCTGTTCGGCGCGCAGATGTCGAAGGAGGAGGCGGAGGCGCATATGATCGCGGAGAGAATCCAGCGGCTCCATGCCGATGGTGTGAAGTACCGCGATATGGTGATCCTGCTTCGCTCCCCGGGCTCCTGGGCGGATACCCTCGTGGAAATCCTCGGAGCGGATGGCGTGCCGGCCTACTGCACCAGCAACGAGGGCTACTTCGATACCGTCGAGGTGGAGACTGTGCTCGCGCTTCTCGATGTCATCGATAATCCGCAGCAGGACATCCCGCTGGCGGCCGTCCTCCACTCGCCGATCTACCAGTTCACGGACGAGGAGCTGGCGGAGCTCGTCGCGCACTTCGGTTCCCTCCGGGCTGCGCTGCCGCAGGCACCGGAGGCCAATGCTTCCGACGCGGCGACAGATGGCGCTGTGGACGGAGCCGGCAGCGGAACAGGCGGGGAT
>CALAOB010000083.1 GCA_937927445.1 uncultured Oribacterium sp.
TTTTCACATTATATCTATACACGACGAGGTTCTACTATATGAAGATTATCGATATTTTAAAACAGGATCAGATCACGCTTTCCTTCGAGGTATTCCCACCGAAGAAGATCGAGAAGTATGATTCCGTGCAGGCGGCGACGGAGGGCGTAGCGGCGCTCCACCCGAGCTTCATGTCCGTGACCTACGGTGCGGGCGGCGGAACCTCCGAGTTTACGCTGAACATCGCGAAGAACATCCGGGACAAGTACGGGGTCGAGGTGCTGCCGCATCTCACCTGTGTGTCCTCCACGAAGGCGCACGTCCACGAGATGATTCAGAAGTTTAAGGAATACGGCTTCGAGAACGTCATGGCACTGCGCGGTGACATCCCGGAGGGTGGCGCGCCATACGACGACTACCACTATGCGAGTGAGCTCGTCGCGGACATCAAGTCCCAGGGCGACTTCTGCATCGGCGGTGCCTGCTATCCGGACGGCCATGTTGAGTGCGCCCACAAGGATGACGACATTCGGAATCTGAAGCGCAAGGTCGACGCAGGTGTCGACTTCCTGACCACGCAGATGTTCTTCGACAACGCGGAGTTCTTTAACTTCCTCTATCGTCTCCGCGAGCAGGACATCCGTGTGCCTGTTCTCGCCGGCATCATGCCGATAACGAACCAGAAACAGCTCGGTCGCTCCGTCGCCCTCTCCGGCACCACCGTGCCGACCCGCTTCAAGGAAATCGTCGACAAGTTCGGCGAGCATCCGGAGGCGATGAAGCAGGCGGGCATCATCTATGCGACCGAGCAGATCATCGACCTCATCGCAAACGACGTGAAGCACATCCACGTCTACTCGATGAACAAGCCGGACGTCGCCGAGGCTATCCAGCGGAACCTGAGCGAGATTCTGAAGATCTGATATACTGTTCCCCATAAGGACGCAGCCGGAGGATGCCGGAAGCCCACGTGCCTCCGCCACACAACGCATCACCTCTGCATCCTCGTTTCTATCAGCTATCGGAAAGTGAAGGGCATCATGATCGACATGCGACTCCGCGAGGTCTACCGTTACCTCGGCTACCGAAAAATCACACCGACGCCGGAGATCGACGCGCGTATCCAGGCGTGCATCGGGCGAATGCAGGCGGCCGCGACGCCACGTGCCATCGCGCGACGCTTTCCCGTCCGCTGCGAAGCGCCGGATCTCGTCGAGATCGCGGGGCTCACGATCCGCTCGCGGGATCTCTGTCGAAACCTCTCCGGCTGCGACGACGCGTATCTGTTTGCCGCCACCATCGGCATCGGCATTGACCTCCTCATCAAACGGGGCGAGGTCGCCAGCATGACCGATTCCATCATCTACCAGGCGGCGGGTGCCGAGATGATCGAGTCCTACGCGGACAGTGAGGTCGCGAAGCTCCGCGCACAGGAGGCGACCCGCGGGTACCAGCTCCGTCCGCGCTACTCGCCGGGCTACGGGGACCTGCCGCTCGCGCTCCAGACGGATTTCGCGCGCATCCTCGACATGCAGAAGTGGTGCGGCATCAGCCTGACCGACGCGCTTCTCATGGTCCCGAGCAAGTCCATCACGGCCTTCATCGGCTGCACACGCCAGGCGAAAACCGCGCCAGACGGTGCGTACCTCGCGCAGGAGATCAACCCGCTGAAGCTCGAAAATCATAATTGTAGCGAATGTTCAAAAACAGACTGCTCGTTCCGAGCAGTCTGATGCACAACGGAGGAAATTATGCGAAAGAATATCATGGATCGAATCAGCCGGGAGTGGCTGTTCTTCGATGGCGGCACCGGCTCCATCCTTCAGGAGAAGGGCCTGCAGCCGGGCGAGCTGCCGGAGACCTGGAACCTCCTTCATCCGGACCGGATCCTCGACCTGCACCGCGGCTACCTCGAGGCGGGTGCGGACATCTATAACACGAACACCTTCGGCGCGAATCGTCTCAAGTTCCCGGAGAACCTCGACGAGATCGTGACGGCGGCGGTGAAGCTCGCGAAGGAAGCGCGCTCGCAGGCCGGCCGTGACGAGGATGCCTACGTGGCCCTCGACATCGGTCCGACGGGAAAGCTGCTCGCACCGATGGGCGACCTCTCCTTCGACGACGCGGTCGACATCTTCGGCGAGGTCGTGCGGATCGGTGCCCGCGAGGGTGCGGATCTCGTGCTGATCGAGACGATGAACGACTCCTATGAGGCGAAGGCGGCGGTGCTCGCGGCGAAGGAAAACTGCGATCTTCCGGTCTTCATCACCTGCGTGTTCGACGGCAGTGGAAAAATGCTGACGGGCGGCACGCCGGAGTCGATGGTCGCCATGCTCGAGGGCCTCGGTGTCGATGCGCTCGGCGTGAACTGCTCGCTCGGACCGGCCCAGATGATTCCGATCGTGGAGCGCCTCGTGAAGGCCGCCCACGTCCCGGTACTCGTAAACCCGAACGCCGGTCTTCCAAAGTCCGTCGACGGCCGCACCGTCTATGACGTCGACCCGGAGGCATTCGCCGGCTACATGAAGCAGATCGCAGAACTCGGTGCCGCCGCGGTCGGTGGCTGCTGCGGCACGACCCCGGACTACATCCGCGCGGAGATCGCCGCGGTGCGTCCTCTTCCACTGCTCCCGCCGCAGGGCCGTGAACAGACCGTCATCGCCTCCTTCTCCCGCACCGTCGAAATCGGAAGGGCGGCCCGTCCTGTCATCATTGGCGAACGCATCAACCCGACCGGCAAGAAGCGCTTCAAGCAGGCGCTCGTCGACCACGACATCGACTACATCGTGGACCAGGGCCTCCAGCAGGAGGACGCGGGCGCGGACGTGCTTGATGTCAATGTCGGTACGCCGGAAATTAATGAGGTGGAGCTCCTCGATGAGGTGGTCTGCCGCCTGCAGAGTGTGCTCGCGCTGCCGCTCCAGATCGACACCTCGAACCCGGAGGCGATGGAGCGCGCGCTTCGTCACTACAACGGCAAGGCGCTCATCAACTCCGTGAACGGCAAGCAGGAGGTCATGGCGGAGGTCTTCCCGCTCGTGAAGAAGTACGGTGGCGTCGTCGTCGCGCTCGCGCTCGATGAAGGGGGGATCCCGGACAATGCAGACGACCGCATCCGTATCGCCGAGAAAATCTATGCGACGGCCGCGGAATACGGGATCCGCCGCGAGGACATCGTCATCGACGGCCTCTGCATGACCGTCTCCAGTGATCCGCGCTCGGCACTCGTGACGCTCGAAACGATCCGCCGCATCCGCGACGAGCTCGGCGGCAGCAGCATTCTCGGCGTGTCGAACATCAGCTTCGGACTCCCGGCCCGCGAGCTCATCAACGCTTACTTCTTCGAGATGGCGCTGCAGAACGGACTCTCCTGCGCGATCATCAACCCGAACAATCAGGCGATGATGCAGGCCTACCGTGCCTTCTGTGCGCTCACGAACCAGGACGAGAATTTCCAGAACTTCATCACCGCGTACGCCGGTTACAAGTCGCCGGACAAGCAGGTGAGCGACGCGCTGACTGCCTACAAGACCCGCGTGCTGAACGCGCTCGGGGTTTCCGCCGGAGACCTGCAGGCCACCGGCCGTCCCCTAGGCGGCGCGACAGGTAACGCTGGCGCGGGCCTTTCGTCGAGCAATGTCTCCGGCGCGGGGACAGGTACCGGATCGGCAGGAACCGGCTTTGGAGCAGGTGCGGGCGCTGCTGGATCTGTCTCTTATACACATCTCCGAGCCCACGAGACTAA
>CALAOB010000084.1 GCA_937927445.1 uncultured Oribacterium sp.
ATCCCGTAGAGCGGGAAGCGGAAATAATGAAACAGAATCACCGGCAGCGTCAGAAGCTGCAGATAAAAGGAGAGCCACAGGCCCGCGAGCAGCGGATGCTTCGGTGCCGGAAGGGCATGGCTGAGACCGATGGCGAGCACAGCGAGGAAGCTCAGCTGGAAGCCGGCACTGAACAGCATGAACGGCTCCTTCCACAAGAGAAAGAGGGCGGCCGCAGCCATCGCCGTCAGCATATCATAGCTTCGTCCGACGGCCGCGCCGAGGAAGCGGAGAAGCAGCATCAGTACTGCCCGGAGAGCGGAGCCGGAGCAGCCCGTCAGGATCCCGTAGGATACGATCAGAAGGGCCGCGACGATGCCGGATGCAGCCTTGCTTCTGCCGAAGCGCCGCAGCAGTTCATAAACCCCGAGGCCCAGAATCGACAGATGCAAGCCGGAGACCGCAAGGATATGGGCGATGCCGTTTTCCTGATAGAGGGATCGGATATCTTCATCCATCGCCGATTTGTCTCCCGTCAGCAGCGCGCGGTAAATGCCGGCGTCCTGCGGCGGCAGCAGCTGATCGAGGATATCTCCCATCCGAAGTCGGAGCGACTGCAGCCCTCGCGCAAAGGGTTTCGGATCCCCTCCGATGACCCGGAAGGAGGTCCCGTACATCGAACCATGTACGGATATCGTCCGATAGTACAGACGAAAATCAAACTGTCCCTCGTTCCGCGCTGCTTCCGCCGGTGATATCTTTCCATAAACTTCGATCTGTTCTCCCGGCAGTGGACGACGTGCGTGCAGAGAATCCTCTGCATCCAGAAAAACGAGAATCGTCCCGACCGGCTGATCATAGCGTGCCCGCATCGCCGCGGTGGCTGAGACCGGCAGGGTATCCCGCGCACCGTACGCACTCGACAGCAGCGCGTTCCGCACGCGCAGCTTCGCCTTCCCGGCAGCCTCCGTATATTCCTGCACTTCTCCGCGCAGGCACACCTTCATCCCGCTAAAGATACGGATCCGCTCCTCCGAACGCTGAAATGCGCGGTCAGACAGCTGGTAGCGCAGACCCCCGGCGAGGAGCAGCACAAATAAGAGTGCAAGTGCACCCTTCCGTAGCGTTTTCTTTTTGATCCCACGGAAAACGAGGCCTGCGAACAGAATTCCCGCAGCCCCTCTCAGAACGAAACCACATTCCCCGGCAGATACGCACACTCCAAGTACATACACCACGGCCATCAGAAGAAGCGGTCGTTTCACATTCATAAGAACATCATAACAGAAGAGGCCGGACCCATCAAGGCCCGGCCTCTTGCATTTTGATGATATTTTTTCGGATGCATCTACATTTCTGTCGAAGCCACGCTGCACACTTCACTGCGATATCTCGACATGCGCTATACAGACGGTCTCGTCTTACGCTTCGATAAGCTCGACCGGACGTTCGATCACGGCTGCACCCAGTCCGTCCTGGCCGATGTGGCAGGAAATCAGCAGCGACAGCGGTCGAACGACGATCTCCGGATTCAGTCGGTCCGAAAAGGCTTCCTTCAGCTCCTCTGCGAAATCGGCCGCCTGCTCCGGATTATCCGTATAGGCGATCGCGACATAGCAGTTCTTCATCTCCGGATCGCCGAGACGACCTTCCAGCTCGCTCTTCAGTCCCTTGATGATGGCATCCTTCACCTGGCGGGTCGTCCGCACCTTCGTGTAGGAATCGAGCTTTCCGCCGTTGGTGATGCCGAGCACCGGCTTGATATGAAGCAGCGTGCCGATGGCAGCAGCCACCGGTGTGATGCGTCCACCCTTCTTCAGGTACTTCAGTGTATCCACACCGATATAGATCTGGTTCTGTTCCGCATCACGGTTCAGGATATCGCAGATCTGCTGTCCATCATAGCCACGTGCAGCGAGCTCCGTCGCGAAGATCGCGACCTGACGCTGTACGACCGATACCCCACGATCGTCCGGTACAAATACACGTCCCTCGTACTTCTCATCCTGGGCCAGCATCATCGCCGTCTGTGTCGAGCCGGACAGTCCCGAGCTCAGCGGCACATGCACGATCTGGTCGCAGGTCTCGAGGAGTTCGTCCCAGACCTTCATCACATCCTCCATGCTCGGCTGCGATGTCGCGATGTCATGATCATTCTTCAGCTTCTCGAAGAACTCTTCTCTTGTAAGGTTGATGTTTTCGTAATATTCCTGATCATCGATCCGAAAAGGCATCGGGACGACACGAATGCCGAGCTCTGCACTCTCCTGTGGTGTGATGCCACTGCCGGAATCAGTTGAAACGCCAACGTTCATAAATTTTTTACCTCAAATTCTCTGTACAGTGCCGTGGGGCCGAAGCCGGACGGCACGGCAGCTCAGCAGCTCTTACTTTTCAACGATGAGCGACTTACCACTCATCTCCTCCGGCTGCGGAATCTCCATCATCTGGAGCAGTGTCGGCGCGATGTCGCAGAGTGCGCCACCCTCACGAAGCTTCCAGTCCGGATTCGAATTGATCAGAATGAACGGAACCGGATTCGTGGTATGTGCGGTCCATGGCTCACCGGTCTCATAGTTGATCATCATATCGGCATTACCATGATCAGCGACGATCATCATCTGCCCACCGACCTCCTTGATGGCATCGACAACCTCTCCGACTGCATGATCCACCACCTCGATGGCCTTCACAGCCGCTGGAATCACACCGGTATGGCCGACCATATCCGGGTTTGCGAAGTTTGCGATGATCATGTCATACTTTCCGGACTTAATCGCCTCCACCAGCTTCTCACACACCTCCGGGCAGGACATCTGCGGCTTCAGATCGTAGGTCGGTACATCCTTCGGAGACGGAACGAGGATACGATCCTCACCGGCATTCGGCTCCTCTACGCCACCGTTAAAGAAGAAGGTAACGTGTGCATACTTCTCGGTCTCTGCGATACGGAGCTGCTTTAAACCAAGCGATGCCACATACTCGCCGAGGGTCTTCGTGATACTCTGCTTCGGGAACGCGATCCGCTTGTTCGGGATGGTCGCATCATAATCCGTGAAGCATACGAAGGTGGTATCGAGACGCTTTCCTCTCTCGAAGAAACCGAACTCATCATCACAGAAGCAGTGGGTCATCTCACGTGCACGGTCCGGACGGAAGTTGAAGAAGATGCAGGAATCGCCATCCTGAATCAGGTGTCTCGGAGCGCCCTCCTTCTCGATGACGCAAGGTACGACAAACTCATCGTATACCTTCTCATCATAGGAGCTCTGCATCGCCTCGGATACGGACGCGAAGTGATTACCGACACCCTTCGTCATCGCATCGTATGCCTTCTCGACACGATCGTAGTTCTTATCACGATCCATCGCATAGTAACGGCCGGAAATCATCGCGATCTCGCCGACACCGAGTTCTGCCATCTTCGCCTCGACCTCCTCGAGGAACGCCTTACCGGAATCTGGTGGTGTATCACGACCGTCGAGGAAGGCATAGAGATATACCTTCGTTAAGCCATGACGCTTCGCAAGCTCGAGAAGGCCGAAGATATGCTCGAGGTGAGAATGTACACCGCCGTTCGAAACAAGGCCCATCAGGTTCAGTGCGGAGTTATTCTTCTTACAGTTTTCAACCGCTGCCACGAGCTCTGCATTCGTAAAGAAATCGCCATCCTGGATGGACTTCGTGATTCTCGTGAGATCCTGGTAAACGATGCGGCCGGCACCCATATTCATGTGGCCTACCTCGGAGTTACCCATCTGACCGTCCGGAAGACCTACATACAGTCCGGAAGCCTGACCCTCTACGAACGGATACTCCTTCTCAAGTCGATCCATCACCGGTGTCTCCGCCATCGCAATCGCATTTCCCTCTGGATTCGGATTGATACCATATCCATCAAGAATCATCAGTAAAACTGGTTTCTTCTCTGTCATAACTGCCACCTTCTATTTCTATCCTTCAACATCAACACGGGGTTTCAATGACGCTTAAAAATGAAGCTTTTAAGCCATAATCGTTTGTAGTTTATACCAAAAGGAGGGCATCGTCAACGACTCAGCCCTCCCTTTGTTAAAAAATATACAATACCATTTCACGTGGTTTTTATTACTATATTAACCGAAGTATCTCTTGAGGAGACCGGCAAATGCCTTACCGTGTCTCGCCTCGTCACGTGCCATCTCATGAACGGTATCATGGATTGCATCGAGGTTCAGCTCCTTCGCGCGCTTCGCAAGGTCTACCTTACCAGCGGTTGCGCCGTTCTCTGCAGCGACACGTACGGTGAGGTTCTCCTTGGTGGACGGGGAAACGACCTCGCCGAGAAGCTCTGCGAACTTCGCTGCGTGCTCAGCCTCTTCAAATGCAGCGGTCTTGTAGTACTCGCCGATCTCCGGGTAACCCTCACGGAATGCCGCTCTGGACATCGCAAGATACATACCGACCTCGGTGCACTCGCCCTCGAAGTTTGCACGCAGATCCGCCTTGATATCCTCGCGGACATCACTTGCCACACCGATCACATGCTCTGCAGCCCAGGTCATCTCCTCTTCCTGCTCTACGAACTTATCTGCCGGAACATGGCATACCGGACACTCCTCTGGCGGAACCTCTCCCTTATAAACATAACCACATACGGAACATACCCAAGTCTTTACCTTCATAATTCATTCTCCTTTTTAAATGAGCAGCTTCTGCTGCATAATTTTTACGTTTATCCGTTCTAACTCCATTCGCTGCCGTTGCGCGCGGACACCGGTCACTTCCATCGTGTCCTCATCTCTTCGCGCCGAATCATCCGAGCGTCTCAGCCGCAGATTCCTCTGCTTCACCCTGCAACACATCTCCTGCTGTACAGCAGCGCTCACAGATCCCATGAAATACCAGATCATGGCCGGTGACGATCCCCGGTACATGCCGTGCTGCCTCTTCATCCAGTGTCTCTGCTTCCGGCATCGGTACATCGAAGACGCCGCCGCAGCGGTCACACACGAAGTGCACATGCTTTTCTGCATTCGGATCGAAATGATCCGCACCGGATACGAAGCTCAGCTTTTGAATCGTACCGTTCTTCGCAAGAAGCTTCAGATTACGGTAGACGGTCGCCAGGCTGATGTTCGGATCCCGATCACGAAGCTCTGCAAAAATCACATCCGCCGTCGGATGATCATTATGCCCGCTTAGCTGATCGAGGACTTCCTCGCGCTGTCTTGAATAATTCATCGTGACTCCTAACAGTGAATTCAAAATCAATAACTATTATTGATTTATCTGTATCTTACTCCTTTCAAACGGATTCGTCAAGCAAAATCGATAATTATTTTCAATTTATTTCACAGTGGCTTTTTCCTCCCCACCGTCTTATAATAGGAACGACTTCGGTCAGACAAATCGATTCATGCTTATAAAGATGTAAGGAGATATATCATGGGACAGATCAAAGTTACCAAGGCACCGATTGAAGGCCTTTATGTCATCGAGCCGAGCGTTCACGGCGACGCACGTGGCTATTTTATGGAAACCTATAATCAGAAGGATATGCACGAGGCCGGCCTCGACATGGTCTTCGTTCAGGATAACCAGTCCATGTCTACGAAGGGCGTGCTTCGTGGTCTTCACTTCCAGAAGCAGTACCCGCAGGGCAAGCTCGTCCGCGTCATCAAGGGCTCTGTATATGATGTCGCCGTCGACCTCCGCGAGGGCAGCCCGACCTACGGTCAGTATTACGGCGTCGAGCTCACCGAGGAGAACAAGAAGCAGTTCTACATCTCCGAGGGCTTCGCACACGGTTTCCTGGTGCTCTCCGATGTCGCTGAGTTCTGCTATAAGGTCACCGATTTCTGGCATCCGGGTGACGAGTCCGGTCTCGCATGGAACGATCCGGAGATCAACATCCAGTGGCCTAAGCTTCAGGGCGCCTACCCTGGCTCCGCAAGTGCCGAAGGCTACACCCTCGAGGATGGCACACCGCTGAACCTCTCCGATAAGGATCAGAAGTGGCTCGGCCTCAAGGACACCTTCCACTTCAGCACAGAGAAGTAATATTCGTCCGACTGCGAAGATGCAGTTCCTTATGAAAGTGAGATTATGGCAGAAAACCTGCGACAGATCGACTATATCATTCCGGAAAGCTTCCACGGCCACACCGTGGAGGCTTTTCTTCGTTCCGAGGGCTACTCGCGAACGACACTCTACCACCTTCGGAACACCCGTGCGCTCAGCGCAGAGGAGCACATCACCACCGATGTACCGTCGGCCAATGCCGGTGTCCAGACCACCTGCACCTCCGCAGCCGGCATTGGCCACACAACAGAAACGGAGCCCGGTAGCATCGACGGGCTCGTTCTAAACGGGCACCGGAGCTATCTGAAGGAGGTTCTCAGCACCGGCGACCGGCTGCGCTGCAACATCCTCGAGACCGAGGACAGCCCGAATGTCGTCGAGACAGAGATCCCGCTGTCCATCGTCTATGAGGACGAGGATCTCCTGGTCATCGACAAACCGGCCGGGCTCCCGATTCATCCGTCGATGGGGCACTATGCGTACACACTCGGCAATGCACTCTGCTGGTACACGCATCACGTCCTTGGCTACGAACATTATGTGAACCGTATCGTGAATCGCCTCGACCGCGACACGAGCGGCCTGCTGATCGCCGCGAAAAACATGCACGCAGCAGCCCGTCTCGGCGATATGATCCGAGCGCATGCGATCCAGCGCGAGTACCTCGCCATCGCCTCCGGAGATGTGCGGGACCTCTTCCGATGTGCTGGCACAGCTGCTTCGAAGGAATGCACTGTGTCCCGCTGCATGCACGCTGACCAGTGCGAAACGCGCCCAGTTAAAGAATGCCCTCAGGATAGCATCCGCACACCTGACAGCACCTCTCTTCTGAGTGGACTCTATCTGAGCCGTTCTGCGGATCCGGCCTATGCACGTGCCCGCCTGCAGAACCTGGACGGAAGCTTTCCGGACTCCCTCGCGGACATCCCGGCGCTGCGCGATCCGGCAGATTCTGTCCTCGGCCTGCACTTCACCGTCAATGCGCCGATCGGTCGGAAGGAGGATTCCGTCATCGAGCGTTGCATCGACTACACGAAGGGCGACTACGCCGTCACGCATGGCCTGTTGCTTTCCTATAATAAGGAAAAAGACCTGAGTCTCCTGCGCCTGAAACTCGAAACCGGACGTACGCACCAAATTCGTGTGCATATGCAGTACCTCGGGCACCCGCTCCCGGGTGATTTTCTCTATCATCCGGATGCGCGTTTCATCACCCGGCAGCCACTCCACTCCTGGCGCCTCCGTTTCCGGCACCCGATCAGCGGAAAGCTGCTCGAACTGACCGCGCCGCTCCCGGAGGACATGCTACGACTGATATAGCCCCTGCAGCTCCGCCAGCCGCGTAAACACTTCGCCGATCTTATCCTGGATCAGCAGGGTATCGGCACGCATCCGCACGGAAAGCGCATCGCGGTTGATGATGACGAGATACTTTCCCCGGAAGTACTGGATATAGGAGGCCGCCGGATAAACCGTGAGCGAGGTTCCACCGATGATCAGCATATCGGCTTCAGAGATAGCGTAAATCGCGCCACGTACGGCATCCTCCGGAAGGCTCTCCTCGTAGAGGGTGATGTCCGGACGGATCACGCCACCGCAGCTGCAGTGTGGAATCGGCTCCTTCGATTCGAAAATGTAGTCCGAAGGATAGGTCTTCCCACAGCGCATACAGTAGTTCCGAAGTGCGCTGCCATGAATTTCATACACGCACCGGCTGCCCGCCTTCTGGTGCAGTCCATCGATGTTCTGGGTCACGATGGCCTTCAGCTTTCCCGTCTTTTCGAGCGCCGCGAGATACTTATGTGCCGCGTTCGGCTGCACCGCCCGCGTATCCATCTTCTGCCGGTGAAACTCAAAGTACACCTTCGGCTCATTCACGAGACAGCTGTGGCTCAGAAGATACTCCGGCGGATACTGATCGAAGCGCACATCATGCTGGTTGTAGAGGCCATCCTTGCTTCGAAAATCCGGCACACCACTCTCCGTCGACACCCCCGCACCGCCGAAAAACACGACGCTCTTCGAAGCATCCATCCATTCCTTCAGTTTCTCCATCTTTTCTTCATCCATCGTAATACACACTCCTTATTTCCGATGAAACAGCCCCTTCAGAAACGCGCGGATCCCGCCCGCCGGCAGCTCCTCCGCGAGCTCCTCCCGGAGATCGTCACTGGCCAGCCGCGGATTATAGACCTTATCCTCGGAGAAGACGCGGTTCATCGTGACATCCTGCGCATCCACCGGCACCTCCGGCAGCATCAGCGCCCCGTAGCAGAGACAGTAGGTATACATCGTCTGCCCCTGCAGGAAGCGGTCATAGTAGCCCGCCCCATGGCCGAGTCGCCGGCCATAACGATCCGCCGCGATACACGGCACCACCGCCAGCGCGATCTTATACGCATCCACCACCGGCAGCCCTTCCTTCGGCTCCAGCAGCCCATACGCCCCCGGCACGAGATCGTCCCAGCTCATGATCTGCACCGCCTCCATGCGATGCGTCGGCCCCGGAATGCAGCGCGGTACCGTTACAAGCTTTCCCATCTGCCAGGCCGTCTCGATGATCTCCCGCGTCGACGGCTCGTCCTCCGTATTCACGTAACAGAAAATCGAATCCACCTGCTGAAAAATCGGATAGCAGAGAAAACGTGTCGCGATCTCTGCATTGGCCTGCGCACGGTACTCCGCCGTCAGTGTTTTCTTCTTTTCGCGGATCAGCGCCCGCGCCTCGTCCTTCGTCATATCCTCTCCACTTACCTTCCTATCCCGCATTTCACTTCCGGAAGCACCCATACCGTATGGCGCCCTCACAGACTCTCCCGCCGGCGTTTCCGCTTCCGCACTGCATCCTGATGCAGGCATTGCCCTGTGTCACAGGTAGCGAAGAATCGTCGGCATCAGCACCGTCATGTCGATCGGCTTCGCGACGTGCGCGTTCATCCCGGCATCGAGCGCCGCCTGCCTGTCCTCCGCGAAGGCGTTCGCCGTCATCGCGATGATCGGAATGCCCGCCTTTTTTGCGTCCGCCATGCCGCGGATCTTCGCCGCCGCCTCGTAACCGTTCATCACCGGCATCTGAATATCCATAAGCACGAGGTCATAGTAGCCCGCCGGCGCCTGTGCCAGCATCGTGCAGCATTTCTCGCCATCCTCCGCATGCTCGATGAGAAGGCCCTCCTCGCCGAGCAGCTCCATCGCGATCTCGGCGTTCAGCTCGTTATCCTCCGTGAGCAGGACACGCCGTCCCTTCAGTTTCTCACGATTTGCTTCCGCCAATGTCTCCTCCGACGGGTATACCTCCTCCCGGTCGGCCAGTGCCAGCGCGAGGTCGACGGTAAACTTCGTACCGACACCCTGGGTACTCTCGACCCGGATCGTGCCACCCATCTGTTCGATGAGGGATTTCACGATCGGGAGTCCGAGACCGGTGCCGACGACCTTATTTTCCGTCGTGGTATGCTCTCTGGAAAACTCATCGAAGATGTGCGGCAGATAGTCTGCGCTCATACCGATGCCGGTATCTTCACAGGTAAAACGATAGCATGCCTTCTTCTCATCCTCGGACGGGAGCTCATGGATCTCCACGCGGATCGCGTGCCCATCCGGGGTGTACTTGATGGCATTGCTCACGATGTTGAGATAGATTTCCTCCAGCTTCGTCTTATCGCAGTACGCAAACTTATGCGGAACATGGGCATCCTCGGAGTACTGGATGTTCTTTTTCTGGATGTCGGCTTCAAACACGGTATTGACGGAGTGAAACAGTGCACTGAGGTCCGCCGCTTCGAGCTTCAGGGTCGCACTGCCGCTTTCGATTCTCGCCATCTCCAGCACCTGGTTGATGATGGTCAGGAGCAGACCGCTGGCGTTCTGGATCTTCTGAAGATACCCCCTCGCCTTTTCCTGATCATCGAGATTTCGCTCCAGCAGCTCCGCAAAGCCCATGATGGCATTCATCGGTGTCCGGATATCATGGCTCATATTGAAGAGGAATCGCGTCTTCGCCTCACTCGCCTCCTGTGCCTCTGCAACTGACAGCTGAAGCTTCTCCGCATACTGCTGCTCATGATAGCGTTTGATATAGAAAAGATAAAACAGCGCAGCGATCATCAGTGAGAACACATAGCTGATCACGACATCCAGAATCCAGTAGGAGATCGGAATCCATCCTTCGGAAGGGATGAGATCGAAGTGCCAGCTGTCGTTCGGGAGCGTACACTCCAGCGTCAGATGATCCTCCGGAAGCGTATGTGGACACTGTACAAGCACATTCACCTCGCCGGTTACACTGTCCTCCTTCCAGATTCGATAGCAGTAGTCGGCTTCACTCAGACGGTTGAGGCCCATCTTCGCCACGAACTTATCCCAATCGATAACCAGGACGACGAAGCCCCAGAATGTCTGCTGTCCTGTGGCATCCGTCTGATAGACCGGATTGAAAAGCAACGCGCCTGTGCCGCCCTGCCGGAGCTCGAACGGCCCGGCCAGTGTATATTCCTTACTTTCCTTCGCCAGCTTCGCGTCGATCGCCCTTTCATGTTCGGTCAGCAGGTCGAGCCCGATGGCTTCTGTGTTTTCCTGCATCGGATAAATCTCCGCGACGATCCCCTTCGGTGCCAGCTCAAAGGCTTTCACCACACCATCTTCATTCGGAAGCATGCTCGCCAGTGTGGAGAACCCATCCTCGTTCAGCTCATACCCGGCCAGAATGACATTTTCCAGCACATTCGAGCAGATCACGTACTCATCCATCTGGGAGCGGATGCGGCGAACCGTATTCTGCGCCGTATAGGTCGCTGCGGCCTGTTCATTTTTCTTTATATTTCCGAGTAAAAAATAAGCCAGAAAAAGTGCACTCACGAAGGCGATCAACCCGACCACATAACACTTTCTCTGTATTTTCTTCTCCACCGGGTTACGTTTTACCATCGCATGCACTCCATTTCTTTTATATGTGTTCATTATAAGGCCCGATGCATGGAGATGCAAAAATAAAAATATTTTCTTCTTCTGAAAGTATTGTCAAAATAATATTTACGTGGTACTATGTAGACACAAGATAAAAAAAGATTCGTTAACAGAAAATCTTCTGACGAGAAAGGAAGATTCAGACGTTAACAAAGTGGTGATCCGACAAATCACCGAAACGATAAAAAAGGAAGGAGGTATGAAAACGATGATTCCAGCACAGTTCGTTGATAATATCTCCGGGCTTCACGAAAGATAAAATCCATCGATAACAGCGCATAAGCGGTCATGTTATTCAGCATCGGAGTGTTTCTCCAGATAAAGGATCTTTCATCAAGCCCGCGCGATATTATCATCTTTATAAAAACAAAATAGAACAGATATCCAGAAAAAGATAGCACAAAGCTATTTTACCATATAGGCTTAATACCTAGAGGAGATACTCCGTTGTACTATTAAGTTTTAAAATCGAATATGGAACATAAAACATAAGCTTAAATGCTTAGAAATAAAGAGGAATCCGAAACGGATTCCTCTTTTCAGGTTCTGTTTTAATCGTTAGCTCTTTCGGATCCGCCGCCCACTCCTGATGGTTTATGGAACGTGCATCCCTCCACGCAGCGATCTCCAGCCGTAATGTATACTCCATCCATCATAAAGAGGAGGCAGACCTTTTCGGTCTGCCTCCTCTTCTTTTCATTCATCTTCATTCATCAGATCAGTGAATGAGATCCTCATAAAACTCGAATGCTTCCTTGTCTGTAAAGCCTTCATGTACTACCTTATGAACCGCCTGGGCCATCTCTACCGGATGCTGGCTCTGGAAGATATTACGTCCCATGTCCACACCACGTGCGCCCTTCTGGATTACTTCATATGCCAGGGTCAGTGCATCCTTCTCTGCAAGCTTCTTACCGCCGGCTACGACGATCGGTACCGGGCAGGCCGATACGACTTCTTCGAAGTGCTCACAGTTATAGGTCTTCACGATCTGACAGCCCATCTCTGCGATGATACGAGTCGCCAGCTTGAAGAAACGATCGGTACGCTCCATATCCTTACCTACGGCACATACGCCCAGGGTCGGGATGCTGTAACGCATACCGGCATTGATCACCTTGCTCAGGTTATCGATGCTGGACAGCTGTCCATCTGCGCCGATAAATACCTGTGATGCCATACAGTCAGCATTCATGCGAATGGAATCTTCGATATCCACGGCAACGACTTCATGACTCAGATCATCCTGCAGCATGCTCGAACCAGAGGAAACTCTCAATGCAATCGCATTGGTGAATTCCGGCTTTAAGCATGTGCGGATCGCACCTCTGGTACCCATAAAGCAATCAACGTATGGTGCCAGCTTCGGAAGTAATAAATCAAGTCTCTCCAGACCGGCTGTGCTGCCCATGAAATAACCATGGTCAAACGCAAACATCACGGTGTTTCCGCTCTTCGGATTAAAGATATTTGCAAGATGATGCTTCATTCCCCAATCCAGATTATTTGCGCCCTTAAGATAAAATCCATCCTGATTTGCAAATGGTGTATCTACGTGATAATCCTTCGCTACTTTAAGTCCCTCTAAATCTGCCATCGATGTATTTCCTTTCGACTATACTCAGTTTGTTACAACATACATATCATAAGTTATATTCAGTTAAATTCGTAGTATTTATGATTTAGAAATCATAATTGTTCATGTTCTCAGCGGTGAATACGAGACGCTCCGGAAGAAGAACGACACCGTTGTTCTCAGCACCGGTAGCTGCACCAGCGGAGATGCTCTCGTTTGCAAGTACTTCGCAGGAGCCGATCTCAGGGATATCGATAGAATCGCCAACCTTCACAGTGTTACCTGCAGCGAGGTATGCAGCGACATAGCAGCCCATAGCGCCCTGAAGCTTCGCATCCCAGAGACCCCAGTTGTAAAGAGTTCCGTTTGTGCAGTACTGCTTTACAGCGTTCGGAGTTGCGAAACCGGTGATGGTTACGTTGTCCTTGTTATAGCCCTTGTTCTCTGCAGCCTGTAACTGGCCAGGAAGAGCAGTAGAGTCGTTACAGATGATGACGTCGATATCCGGGTTTGCATCGAGAACAGCCTCACCTACAGTGATGGACTTCTCTGCATCCTGCTCGGAATAGTAGTTATCCGGGTGAACATTGGTCCAGTTCGGATAGGTCTCAGCGATGATTCTCTCGCCTTCAACCTGCCAGCTGTTCTGGTCGGTTACGGTTGCCTGTGAATAGTGCCAGCAGTACTTGATTTCATCCTTCTCCGGATCCTTGCCTCTTGCCTTTAAGCCATCCGCAGCCATATCAACGAGCATCTGTCCTAAAACTTCTGGTGTTCCCTGGGAAACCATAAGGCTTCTATCCTCAACGTTTGCGTCCGAATCCCATGTGCTGACGATGATGCCGGCATCCTTTGCCTCGTTCAGTGCATCAGACACACCTGCTGCGTCTACAGTAGAGATACAGATCGCATCTACACCTGCAGAAATCGCCTGGTTAATAACGGATACCTGATCTGCTACAGCTGCGCTGGAGCTGCCCATGTAGTTTACATTGATGTTCCACTTCTTTGCGAACTCCTGAGCACCATCGTTTGCAACCTCGAAGAATGCGTTACCGGTCAGCTTCGGAATAAACGCAACGGTCTTTCCCTCTACGCTTGCACCGGATGTGCTCTCTGCTGCCGGAGCCTCGGTCTCTGCAGCGGCTGCAGCGGCTGTGGTCTCTGCCTTCGCTGCTGCGGTGGTCTCAGGTGCCTTGGTGTTTCCACCACAGCCTGCGAGCATGGATGTCAGCATCGCGCCCACTAATACGGTTGATAAAATCTTCTTCATTACATTTCCTCCTTTGGATGTTTGATATGTATGTTTAGATATGATCTAACTTGGTTTATGCAGCTGCCTTCTGCCGCCGACTTTTACATTTTGCACGGTAGTTTACAAATGCCGGATGTACCATCAGTGCACGTCCCAGCAGAACAACTACCAGCAGGATTCCGATCGGTGCATCCAGGTACTGTGCATTGATACCGAAGCACAGCGGAAGTCCGAATTTGATCAGTCCGATAATGATGGTCGCCAGTACCGTACCGAGTACATTTCCCTTACCACCGGTCGATAAGGTACCACCCAGTACGACGACGGTGATGATGTTCATGGTGAAGGTACTTCCGAGATCGGACTTTGCGATGTTGTAGTACGAGGTAAGAACGATACCTGCAATAGCCGCGCCGATCGCACTCAGCACATAGGTTGAAAGAACAACTCTCTTCGTATTGATGCCCGAAAAGCTGCCGGCATTCGGATTCACACCGACGAGGAAGATCTTACGTCCATACTTGGTCTTGTGAAGTACGATCCCCATGATGACGGCGACGATCAGAAAGACGATCGCCGGCCCCGGTGAGATCTTGCCGATTTTAAACTTGGTCATCGCTCTGAAGGCTTCCGGGAAATTTGTGATACCCATGTAGGACGGCGTATTACTCATGGTGGATACCATCAGCGCAAGGCCTGCATACAGGAAGCTGCCACCCAGGGTCGCCACCATCGCCTGTACGCCACAGTACGCGATGAAGAATCCAGTCAGGATGCCACATAAGATGGCGATGACGACCGCCAGTGCAACTGCAGCCCAGATATTGAGTCCCCAGTCCTGCCATGCCACACCGATGATGATCGAGGTCAGTCCCACGATGGAGCCCGCCTGGATATCGATACCACCGGTGATCATGACCAGTGTGACGAAGATACCGATGATACCGATCGGAACGAAGTCGTTCATGCTGCGGAACATCGACGAAACATTCATGAACTTCGGATTGGTCATGCCGAAAATGAGAATTTCGATCAGAATGACGGCGATCAGGAACCAGTTCCAGTTCAGCTTTACATTCAGCCTGTTTTTATTTTCACTTGAAACATTTCCGCTCATCATGCATTCTCTCCTTCCGCCACCATATCATCCCGTGTTCTTGCCTGCAGTCTTTCATGTCTTAACTTCATTCTGGAACGGATCTGCATGACAGAATCGACGACGACGATCACGATCAGGATACTTCCTGTAATCGCATCATTATAATTGGACGAGAAGCCCATAAATACCAGAAGATAACTGATGGAGCTCATGATGACCGCGCCGATGGCGGATCCGATCACACTTCCGACACCGCCGGTAAGACTGATGCCACCCAGTACGCAGGCGGCTACGGCGGTCATCTCATATCCATTACCACTCGAGGTGGTGACGATACCGATACGGCTGCAGAACAGGATGCCTGCAATCGATGCCATCACTGAACATACGATATAGGAAAGAACCTTGGTCTTGACCGGGTCGATACCGACCAGCTTCGCACCATCTGCATTATCGCCGACGGCCTTCACATATCTTCCCTTTCGGGTCTTCGTGAGAAGAAGATGGATGATCACCGTGAGAATCAGCGCTGCGATGAAATAATAGGTAATCCTGATACCCGGAAGGGCCTTCGCGGAAATATCCTTAAAGCTCTTCGGAATATTATTTACATCTGCACCATTCGTGTAGATGAACATGAGTCCTCGTAAAATACCATTCACGCCCAGGGTGAAGATCAGGGAAGGTGCTTTCATGATCGCCACACCGAAGCCATTGATACAGCCGACGATGATACCGATCAGAATACCGACCGCGAAAGCGAGTGCCCAGCTGGCACCGTTACAGATCATGGAACCCACGACCACGGCGGTCATGCCGAGGCAGGAACCTACCGATACATCGATTTCTCCGACCATGATGGTAAATGCCATACCTACGGAAATGATGACGAATACGACCGAAGAATTAAAGCAGGCAGCGATATTGCTGACCGCCAGAAACGCCGGGTTGATGCAGCCAACCACTGCAAAGAGTAAAATCAGGAAAAAGAAGCTCGTCATTTCTCTCTTTTTCAAGAGTGTCCGTAAACTGTTCATTATTCTTTCTCCTTTCCAACAACACCGAAGGAAGCCTTCGTGAGATTCTCCTGATTGATTTCCGCTCGTTCGAACTCACAGTTCAGTCGTCCCTGGTGGATGGTCACTGCCCGATCGCTCAGCTCGATAATCTCCTCCATATCGGATGAAATCAGCAGTACAGCCAGGCCTTTTTTCGACAGACCCTTGATGATGTTATAAACATCGGTTCGTGCACCTGCATCGATGCCTCGTGTCGGCTCGTCCAGGATGATCAGTTTCGGAGCGGTCGCCAGTGCATGTCCGATGACCACCTTCTGCTGATTACCACCGGAAAGACTTCCCAGTTCCTGCTCCTGCCCGGTTACCTTGATACGGAAGTCATCGATATACTGCTGTGTCAGTTCCTTTTCTTTCTTTGTATCCAGGAAAACCTTTCCCATGAAAGATTCACCCAGGATTCCACTTGTGATATTATACGCAACCGATGAGATCTTGAAGATACCATCCGCATGTCGGTCCTCGGAAACATAGTTGAGGCCGGCCTTCATCACCTTCCGTGTACTCAGTCCGGTGATATCCTGTCCATCCAAATAGACTTTACCGCCCAGCACCTTGTCCATACCGAAGATGGTCTGTGCCATCTCGGTTCGTCCGGCGCCGACGACACCTGCGACACCCAGGATTTCACCCGGATACACCTTCAGGGAAATATCCTTAAATCCATAGCCGCTGAAGTTCTGAAGCTCCAGTACCGGTGCTTTCGTATAATCAACATTTGTTTTGCTGACTACTTCCTGCTGATCCGTGGCATCCGGTAACAGTCCCTTTACCAGCGCAGCCTTCGTAAATTCCTCGATCTTTCCCATCAGGGTGATACGGCCATCCCGCATGATGCCGACATCGGTCGAGATTTCAAACACCTCATCCAGACGATGGGTGATGTAGATGATACCGATGCCCTGTGCCTTCAGGTCCTTGATCACCTTGAACAGGCTCTCTACTTCCTTAAAGGTAAGTGCACTGGTCGGCTCATCCAGAATCAGGATCTTCGCGTGTCTAAGGAGTCCACGAAGAAGCTCTACCAGCTGCTGCTCTGCAATCGAAAGCGTATTCGCCTTCCGGTTCAGCTCCAGGTTCCAGCCGATGTTCTTCATCGTATCCACCAGTTCCTTGTGAAGCTCCGCCTGCGGTCTGGTAAAACCGATGAGGATATTCTCTTCCACGCTCATATTCGGGAAAAGCAGCGGTTCCTGCGGTACCATGTATACGCCGCTGGACAGTGCCTCGGTCGTTTTTCCTGCGGTCATCTCCTTACCGTCGACGAAAACCTTACCACTGTCATGTGTATAGATGCCCATGATGATCTTCATTAAGGTACTTTTACCAGCACCGTTACCTCCGATCAGGGAGAGGACTTCTCCGGCTTTCAGGCTTAATGTCATGCCCTTCAGAACTGCATTATCACCAAAGGATTTATAAATATCGCAAACCTGCAGCAGATTCTCAGCTCCTGGTTTATTGTTATTCTCCATTATGACCTTTCCTCCATTGCATTGGGCACTTTTGTTCAACTAATGAACTTATATTAACGCTGTCACTATCATTTGTCAACATAACCTGCACGCATTCCAAATATTTTATTGTTCAGTTTAACAACGGTGCAAATGAACGCTTTATTTATATTGACATTTTGCACAATGCTCTTTATACTTTTGATAAACATATTTTTATGCTATGAACATTTGTTGCGTTTAGCCACCGATTTTCATACAGAGGATCTCATCATGGAGCAGAACTATAACTATGAAGAAGAATTAATGATTAAAATCGCCTGGTACTACTATATCGAGAACCTGACGCAGCAGGAAATTGCGAAGCTTCTGGGCATTAACCGCATCAAGATTCTTCGTCTGCTCGATAAGGCAAAGGAAAACGGATTCATCACCTTTCAGATCAGAAACAGCAGTACCCGCCGTCTGAATATGGAAAAGGAATTCAAGGATCTGTTTCATTTAAATGATGTCCTGATCATTCCCTCGCCGCCATCCGGTGAATCCTTAAACGATTCCCTGGCGCAGGCAGCCTCCATGTACATCAATCAGCGCATCAAGGATAATTCCTATATCAATATGGGCTACGGCGATACGCCAAGCCGGATTCTGAACTATCTGGCGCAGCGCTCGGAAAGTCCGATCAATGTGGTCTCGCTGACCGGTGGTGTCAATTACTATCTGCCGAATACGCAGTCCAGTATCTTCAACGCCCGCCTGCATCTGATTCCGAGTCCGCTGATTCTGAGCTCTTCCTCTATCATGGAAGAACTGAAAAAGGAAAATGATATCCAGCGCATCGCAAACATGGCCATGATTTCTGATTTCACCGTCGTCGGCATCGGTGGCATGGACACCAGTGCTGCCACCATCATCAAAAACGCCATCCTGACGCCGGATGACTACCTGTTTCTGCAGAAGCAGGGCGCCGTGGGTGATATTTTAAGTCACTTCATCGACATCCACGGACATCTCATCGACAGCGACCTCGAGAAGCGCCTGATGAGTCCTCCGCTGACCAAGATCGAGAACTTCAACAATGTCGTCGGTGTCGCCGGTGGCCCGCATAAAACCGAAGCGATCTACGCCACCCTGATGGGTAGCTATCTCGACGTCCTGATCACAGATGAGGACACGGCTGCCGCTATCCTGGAGCTTTATCAGAACAAACAATAAGCATACATTCAAGGAAAGGATGGTTCATCACATGAAGAAATATTTAATGGCGATCGATGCCGGAACCGGAAGCGTACGCGCGGTTCTCTTCGATGTAGAGGGAAACCAGATCGGCTGTTCCCAGCACGAGTGGACACATAACGAAGACCCTCGTTTTCCAGGGAGCATGGACTTCGACTGGACCTTCAACTGGAAACTGGCCAGCAGTTGTGTCCGGAATGTCCTCGCGGAAACCGGCATCGATCCCGCAGATATCGCGGCGATTTCGACCACCTGCATGCGTGAGGGCATCCTCCTGTATGATCAGGATGGAAACGAGATCTGGGCCTGCGCCAATGTCGACGCCCGCAGCACAGATGAAGTCGCGGAGCTGATTCGGATGGATCCGGATCTCGAGCTTGCGCTGTATCAGAAGTCCGGTCAGAGCTATGCGCTCAATGCAATCCCTCGTATTCTGTGGGTAAAGAACAATCTCCCGGAGATTTACGAAAAGACCGCAAAAGTCGGCATGTTTAACGACTGGCTGATCTATAAGCTGACCGGCGTGCTCGCCGTCGAGCCGAGCAACGGATCGACCACCGGTCTTCTGGATCTGCAGACACGCACATGGGATACCGACATCGCCGCCAAGTGTCATCTGCGCACCGATATCTTCCCGGATGTTCTGGAATGCGGATCGATCGCAGGTGCCGTCACCGCGAAGGGGGCTGCCGAAACCGGTCTCGCAGAGGGAACACCGGTCGTCGTCGGCGGCGGTGACTGTCAGCTCGGCACCATCGGCGTCGGCGCATGTAAGCCGGGCGAAGCCGCGGTATTCGGTGGCAGCTTCTGGCAGTATGAATTTAATACCGACAGCGGAAAGACCGATCCGTACGGACGCGTCCGTGTAAACTGTCATGCCGTACCCGGTGTATGGCAGTACGAGGCACTCGCCTTTAAACCGGGCCTCGTAATGCGCTGGTTCCGCGATGGTTTCTGTCAGGAGGAAAAGAGAAAAGCAAAGGAGATCGGTGACGATCCGTATAACCTGATGAACCGTGAAGCCGAGAAGATCCCGGCCGGATGCTATGGCATGATGTGCTGCTTCAGTGATGTGATGAACTTCATCAACTGGAAGCATGCCGCGCCGACCTTCACAAACTTCGAGCTTTTACCGGAGAAGTTCAACAAGTACACCTTCTACCGCTCCATCCTGGAAAATACCGCGATGCTGGTGAAGGGCCATATTGAGCTTGTAAAGGAAGCCACCGGAAACGAACCGGACAAGCTGATCTTCGCCGGCGGTGCATCCGTAAGTGATTTATGGTCACAGATTCTCGCCGATGTCACCGGAAAGCCGGGGGTCACACCGGTCGTAAAGGAGGCAACCGCGCTCGGCGCTGCCATCCTCGCCGGCTATGGTGTCGGAATCTATCCTTCCATCGCGGAAGGCGCAGCCCGCTGTGCAAAGGTCGATAAAACCTTTACACCGAACCTCGAAAATAAAAAGATCTACGACGAGATGTATCCGGTATGGCGGGAGGTCTACAAGGCAAACCTCGCGCTCTGCGATCGAAAGCTTACAAAGAATATGTGGATCGCACCAGGACTGTAAGAAATGGACTGTGGAACACAGACTTTAAAGCCTGCCCGCAGTTGATCCGCACATTTGTGGATATATCCGATACGCATCGTAACATGTAGTAAAACTCAGATTCAGAGTTCACAAGAAGGAAAGAAAGGAAATAGACATGTTTGTAGTAAATGAGAAGGATTTTGAATACCGTTTTGGTGACAGCGGCCCGAAGTATCTGATGAAGGGACCTCGCATGAACTATGCACTGGTTCAGTTCCAGCCGGGGCAGGATTTCCAGGCACACTATCATAATGTCATGGAAGAGAACTTCTATATCTTAGAGGGAAAAGTCGATATCGTGGTCGACGGCGTCTGCCACACCTTAACCGAAGGCGATTTCATCCACATCGAGCCGGGTGAGGTACACTATGTAAAGAATGCCTACGATCAGCAGATCAAGATGGTTTCTACCCTTGCACCTTTCCAGGAAGTGGATAAGGTCAATGTAGAGAATCCTGTATACTGATTTCTGAATATCCATTTCTGTATATTATTTTCAAAAAACGGAGGCCGTCCATCAGGACCTGCCTCCGTTTTTTACTGTCTCAATGTATGTATACCGCCACGATGCCGCAGGACATCATGCGATGTCGTTCTGAAATCCAGTCAATATAGGTACAGCGTCCGGTTCAGGACTTCTTTCCGGCCATCATGATCGTATCCCGCTCTTCCACATGGTCGCCCTTCAGATAGCTGTCCGTCTGTACCGGTGACAGCTCATGGAGATCGTACGGGGTCTCCTGGTACACGAAGTTCAGCCAGTTCGTATAGGTGCAGTTCGAGGTCGAGCGCCAGCTGAGGATGGGTTCCTTTGACGGATCATTGTCCTCATAATAGTTGACCGGAAGCTTCGGGTTGAGGCCCTTCTTCACATCGCGCTTATACTCCTTATCAAGGTCGTACTTGTCATACTCGGAGTGGCCGGTGATGAAGATCTGGCGGCTCGAGCAGGCGAGGATCATATAGCTGCCGCCCTCTTCCGGCTTCACTGCTTCCGCGACGACGTAAAGCTCCGGATTGTTCCGAACAGCCTCCTCATCAATCCCTGTATAACGCGAGATCGGCACATTGAAATAATCATCCATGCCGCGCATGATCATCTTCTTCCGGTGGAGCACTTTCTGGCGATAGATGCCGGAGAGCTTTTCCGGGAGCAGACGCTTCTCGATGCCATAATGATAGTAGAGCCCGGCCTGCGCGCCCCAGCAGATGTGGAAGGTTGAGAAGACATGGGTCTCCGACCATTTCATGATTTCCGTAAGCTCCGGCCAGTACTCCACCTCCTCAAACGGAAGCTTCTCGACCGGTGCGCCGGTGATGATCAGGCCGTCGAAGTACTCCTGCTCCACCTGGTCCAGGGTCACATAAAACTTATTGAGATGAGAGGCGTCGGTGTGCTTCGACTCGTGGGTCGCCACGGTCATAAAGGTGATTTCCGTCTGAATCGGGAAGTTCGACAGCACACGGAGGATGTCCAGCTCCGTATCCTCCTTCAGCGGCATCAGGTTCAGAATCGCGATCCGCAGCGGTCGGATCTCCTGAGACTGCGCCCGTTTCTCATCCATCACGAAGATGTTCTCGTTCTCCAGGATATGCTTCGCAGGTAAATCATTCTGTACTTTAATCGGCATAGGGTACCTCGTTTATGTTTATCTTCAGATCAGTAAAGTCGATTCATGAATGAAAATGAACAGAAATATGCATTTTCATATAAATAAATGAAACTGACCCAAATTATATCTCGAAATCCTATTGCACACAACTAAAACTCATGCTATAGTACTATCCGCACTTGAGAAATCGGTGCACAATTTCATAACTTATTCAGAGACGGTGGAGCTACATAGGAGCGATGAAGCCGCAGCAACCCCGGAAACGGAAGGTGCTAACCTGAGCGAACGTTTTGTTTCGAGCAATAAGATGCGGATTTTCGGCCTGTCGATTGTTCGACAGGCTTTTTTCATACATCAGTAAGGATGCGGACTCTTGCCGACAGCTTCGGCACTGTGCTCCGCACATCCGCTGATCCGCAAAAGTCACTTCGAAACACCATTTGGCATAGACCAGAAAGGATTTACACATGTTATTTTCATCAGAGCAGGTATCCAACGGACATCCGGATAAGATCTGTGATCAGATTTCCGATGCCATCGTAACCGACATTCTGCAGCACGACGACCTGAGCCGTATCGCGGCCGAGACCATCATCAAGGATTACGAGATCACCGTGATGGGTGAGATCACTTCAAACTATGAGCCGGATTACGACAAGCTGATCCGTGATGTACTCCGCAAGATCGGTCTCAGCGATGTCGAGAAGTATAACATCCGTTACCTGATTTCCAGACAGTCTCCGGACATCGCGATGGGTGTCGATAACGACGGCGCCGGCGACCAGGGTATGATGTTCGGCTATGCGACGAACGAGACGGAGGAGATGCTTCCGATTCCTTACGTTCTTTCCACGAAGGCACTGCTTAAGCTTCGTGCCTACAACCTGAAGGATGGTTTCCAGAAGTTCCGTCCGGATGCAAAGGCACAGGTATCCTTCGATTATGATACCCACCGCATCGACACCTTCCTGATCTCCACCCAGCACGCCGAGGAGACCTCGCTCGACGAGGTACGCGAGATCGTTTCCGGCATCATGAAGGAAACCGCAGAGGAGATGGGCCTTAATACCGACTTCCGTGTACTGGTGAACCCGACCGGCCGCTTCGTTCTCGGTTCCTCCTTCGCCGATTCCGGTCTGACCGGCCGTAAGATCATCGCGGACACCTACGGTGGAGCCGCACATCACGGCGGCGGAGCCTTCTCCGGTAAGGATCCGAGTAAGGTCGACCGTTCCGCAGCTTACATGGCTCGTAAGATCGCCCGTGACATCGTAAACGCCGGTAAGGCAGATCGCTGCGAGGTACAGCTGGCCTACGCGATCGGCGTCGCAGAGCCGGTTTCCGTTTACGTCGACTGCTTCGGTACCGAAAAGCAGGATCGTAATACCATCTGGGAGGAAATCAAGCACAACTATGATCTGACCCCGAAGGGCATCACACGTGCACTGGATCTCCGCCACGTCGATTACAACCTGGTATCCAGCTACGGTCACTTCGGCAAGTCCGAGCTTCCTTGGGAGAAGTAAGTTGCCCCCTATGAAAGCGAACGAAAAGACACTCTGGCATGATGGTCTTCAGTACGATCTGCTCCTCGGCATCGCCCTGGAGCTGATCGTACTTTTCGTTTCCATCCTCTTCTGGCACATGCAGTTCCCGAAGCTGGCCGTCGCGAAGGCAGCGATTCTCAATCTCCTGTATCTCGTACTGGCGCTCCCGCTGCTCGTCGGCATCTTCGGTCTCTCGGCGCGCTCGATGGAAAACGCATTCTGGACCCGGCTTTTCACGCGGCTCGCGTGGCCGTCCCTCCTCGCCGGCATCCTCGCCACACTCATCCTCTGCCTGATTCCGCCCTACTGCTCCGGCAGTACGAAGCCGAAGCAGTATATGAGAATCGATCAGGGCATCGACGAAGCCATGGTGACGGACCTCCGGCAGCTTTTCCCGGAGACCATTCTCCCGAACGCCGGTGATGTCTCCTACCAGTACTACAAGTACACAAGCATCCTCGAAAACAGCCTGCACATAAGCCTCGGCGAGACCCTCGATGAAGCAGGCTTCCAGCGTGAAGCTGCCCGCATCGATGCTCTCTCCATGCTTACATCGGCCACCCGTACAGAAGGTAACGGCATCACGCTCATCGATCTCCGGACCCCGGAAGGCCTCGTCCTGCACCTGAGCCTCGACACCGCCTGCCACCGTATCATCTACTCCGCCAGCTGCCAGCAGCACTAAAAAAGGAGCCCTGAGGGCAATGTCATCTTAACTTAATGACATTGCCCTCAGGGCCCCTTTTTTATTGTTTATATTACTTGTTGTAGTTCACGATGGTGCCGAAGTCCGGCTTCAGAGAAGCGCCGCCGATGAGGCCGCCATCGATATCCGGCTGTGCGAGGAGCTCCTTGCAGTTACCGGCGTTCATGGATCCACCATACTGGATGCGGATCGCCTCTGCGGTATCGGTGTCATAAATCTCAGCGATGGTCTCACGGATGGCCTTACATACCTCCTCAGCCTGTGCGGAGGTCGCGGTCTTACCGGTTCCGATCGCCCAGATCGGCTCGTACGCGATGACGACGCCCTTTGCCTGATCAGCGCTTACACCCTGGAATGCGATCTTGATCTGCATACGGATCCAGTCCTCGGTGATCCCCTGCTCTCTCTGCTCGAGGGACTCACCACAGCATACGATCGGCTTCAGGCCCTTCTCCAGCGCCTTCAGAAGCTTCTTATTGATGTCCTCATCGGTCTCATGGAAGTAGCCTCTTCTCTCAGAATGGCCCATGATCACGTACTCTACGCCTGCATCTACGAGCATATCCGCAGAGATCTCGCCGGTGTATGCGCCCTTATCCTCGAAATACAGGTTCTCTGCGCCGACATGTACATTGGTGCCCTTTACAGCATTGACCACCGGTACGAGGTCGATGGCTGGTACACAGTACACAACGTCCACATCCTCATTCTGTACGAGTGGCTTTAATGTCTCGACAAGCTTCACCGCCTCGGAAGGAACCATGTTCATCTTCCAGTTTCCGGCAATAATCTTCTTTCTCATATAGATACCTCTTTCTTTTTATCACTTCACATACGCGAAGTATCATAAGCTGTGCGATTGCGCAGCCTTTCATCCATTTATCTGCGGCACCACAGGATGAAGAAAAAAGCCGGAGGCTCTCCTACGGAAGGCCTCCGGCCACAGTTCAATTAGTTCTTATCGTCTGCTGCAGCAACGCCCGGAAGCTCCTTACCCTCAAGGAACTCAAGGGAAGCACCGCCACCTGTAGAGATATGGGTCATCTTATCGCCATAGCCGAGCTGGTTCACAGCGGCTGCAGAATCACCACCACCGATGATGGTTGTTGCATCGGTATCTGCGAGTGCCTTGGCAACGATCTTTGTACCAGCGGCAAGCGTCGGGTTCTCGAATACGCCCATCGGTCCGTTCCATACAACGGTCTTTGCGGACTTTACAGCCTCAGCATAAAGCTCAGCGGTCTTCGGTCCGATATCCATACCCATCTTGCCAGCCGGGATCTTATCGATATCGACAACTTCTGTATCGATCGGTCCATCGATCGGATCTGGGAAGTGGTCAGTGATGACTGCATCTACCGGAAGAAGGAGCTTCTTACCAAGCTGCTCTGCCTTTGCGATCATCTCCTTGCAATAGTCAAGCTTCGTCTCATCACAGAGAGAAGAACCGATCTCGTAGCCCTGTGCCTTTGTGAAGGTGAAGGCCATACCGCCACCGATGATGAGGGTATCGCACTTCTCAAGGAGGTTCGAGATAACATTCAGCTTATCTGCAACCTTCGCACCACCGAGGATCGCTACGAAAGGACGTACCGGATTCTCTACGGCCTGGCCGAGGAACTGGATCTCCTTCTGCATCAGGTAGCCGACCACGTGCGGGCCATTGATGTACTTGGTGACACCAACATTGGAGCAGTGTGCTCTGTGGGCAGTACCGAACGCATCATTTACGAATACATCTGCGAGAGAAGCAAGATCCTGTGAGAATGCATCTCCGTTCTTGGTCTCTTCTGCTCTGTAACGAGTGTTCTCAAGAAGGATCACATCGCCATCCTTCATCTCTGCAACGGCTGCTCTTGCGTTTGCACCGACAACCTCAGGATCTGCTGCGAACTTTACCTCCTGGCCGAGAAGCTCGGAAAGTCTCTTAGCAACCGGAGCGAGGGTCTTGGAAGGCTTATCCTCCTCTGTCTTTACCTTACCGAGGTGGGAGCAGAGAATCACCTTGCCACCGTCCGCGATCAGCTTCTTGATGGTCGGAAGTGCAGCGACGAGTCTGTTCTCGTCGGTGATCACACCGTTCTTCAGAGGAACGTTGAAGTCACATCTGCAGAGGACGTGCTTGCCCTTTACGTCGATATCATCCACTGTTAACTTGTTTAAACCTGCCATAATAAATCTCCTTTTATAAAAAGAGGCCAGGCCCATGAAGGCCGGACCTCTTTAAAGTCATATCCCTGATGATCCATGAGAGGGCCGTCCGAAGGACGGAGCGGCGCATGGATGCCTTAGTGGCGAACGAATTCAGAGCCTTGCCAGAGGCAAGGCAACTTAATATATCCTGTGAGGAATTAGTCAGCAATCAGAGAACCGAAGTACTTGATTGTTCTTACCATCTGAGATGTGTAGGAGTTCTCGTTGTCATACCATGAAACAACCTGTACAAGAGTCTTGCCGTTGCCCATCGGGAGAACCTTGGTCTGAGTAGCATCGAAGATGGAACCAGCCATGGAGTTGATGATATCGGAAGATACGATCTCGTCAGTGTTGTACTCGAAGGACTCTGTCTCCTCAGCCTTCATCTGAGCGTTAACCTCATCAGCAGTTACTTCCTTAGCAACAACTGCATCAAGGATGGTGGTGGAACCTGTCGCTACAGGAACACGCTGAGCAGCACCGTTCAGCTTGCCATCAAGCTCTGGAAGAACGAGGCCGATTGCCTTTGCAGCACCGGAAGATGCAGGAGTGATGTTCTGAGCACCTGCTCTGGAACGACGAAGGTTGCCCTTTCTCTGAGGTCCATCAAGGATCATCTGGTCACCAGTGTAAGCGTGAACAGTGGTCATGAAGCCGGACTCGATCGGAGCAAGGTCGTTAAGAGCCTTTGCCATCGGAGCGAGGCAGTTGGTGGTGCAGGATGCCGCAGAGATGATCTGATCATCCGCTGTAAGAGTCGTGTGGTTTACATTGTAAACGATGGTCTTAAGATCCTTACCAGCAGGTGCGGAGATCACAACGTGCTTTGCACCAGCGTTGATGTGTGCCATGGACTTCTCCTTAGAGCAGTAGAAACCTGTGCACTCGAGAACTACGTCGATGTCAAGATCCTTCCATGGAAGGTTTGCAGCGTCCTTCTCCTTGTAGATCTCGATCTCCTTGCCATTTACGATGATGGAGTGATCCGTAGCCTCTACAGTACCGTTGTATCTGCCGTGGGTTGTATCATACTTAAGAAGGTATGCAAGCATCTCCGGGCTGGTCAGATCGTTGATAGCTACAACATCATAACCCTCAGCCTGGAACATCTGTCTGAATGCGAGACGGCCGATACGACCGAAACCATTAATCGCAACTCTTACTGCCATAATAATATCCTCCTGATATTTAATGAAATAAATGGTTACATAAACATTTCCATTAGCATCTGTTATTGTATGCTATCAAATGTCTTTTTGCAAGTACAAAACGGCGATTTTGTGAAAAATTTCACAGCGAATTTACAAATCGGCCGGTGCCCATACGGGCACCGGCCAAAACAGATTACTGTAACATAGATTTTACGTAGCCCGCGATGTTGTCGGCGTGGTCCGAAATACGCTCGAGGTCACCGATGACGTCGAGGAAGGCCACACCCGCAGAGGTACTGCACTTGCCCTCGCTGAGACGCTGCATATGATGCTCACGCATCTCACGCTCCATCCTGTCGACGACATCCTCGGAGCGCTTCGTATCGATGACTTCATCGATACTGTTATCCTCCAGCGCATTGATGGACAGGCTGAAGCTTTCCTGTGCCTGCTGGCCGATCTTCTGAAGATCCTGAATGCCCTTTTCCGTGAAGTGCACGCCGTTATCGAAGATGTATTTCGCCTTTTCGACGATGTTCTCCGCATGATCACCGACACGTTCCATATCCGTCAGCGTATTCAGCATCCGGGTCACCTCGAACTTCTGACGCTCACTGAGGGACAGCTGGTCGATCTTGATGAGATAATTCGTGAGGAGTCCCGTCATGTGGTCGATCAGCTTCTCACGATCATGTACATCCTGAATCAGCTTCTCATCTCCGCTTTCCAGCGCACTGCAGGCATCGCTGATATTGACCGCCACTACACGGCCGAGGTTGACGACCTCGCTCCGGGTCGCCGCCAGGGCGATCGCCGGGGACTCCAGGATACGCTCATCCAGGTGACGACGGAGACGCTGCTCCTCAATGTTCACCTTATCCTCTGCGGTCTGTGCGCCTTCGGCCACGGTCTTCTCCGGAACGAGTGCACCGGACAGCTTCACGAGAAGATCACCAAACGGATAGAGCACCAGCGTGCAGCTCACGTTAAAGATCGTATGGAAGATCGAAATCTCCACCGGCGAAAGCAGGCCGTTGAAGAACTGCGGTGCCGCGAAGGACGCTGCAAAAATCAGTACGCCGAATATCACCGCACCTGCGACGTTAAAGAGCAGGTGAATGCAGGCCGCCCGCTTCGCTGTACGGCTGGTACCCGTCGCAGAGATCATCGCGGTTACGCAGGTACCGATGTTCTGACCGAGGGTGATATAGAAGCCGGAGGCTCTCGGAACCGCACCTGCGAGCGCCAGGGTCTGCAGGATGGAAACCGAAGCAGCCGACGACTGAATGATACCGGTCACGACCGCACCGACCAGGATACCAAGGATCGGATTTCCGCCGATCGCACGGAAGGCATTCGAGAAAATCGGTGAATCGGCATATGGGGATACGGCACCCGACATAAACTCGAGACCGATGAAGATGAAGCCGACACCGATACAGAAATTACCAATCAGATCATCACTGCCCTTCTTGCCGAACAGGATGCGGAACGCACCGACGGCAATCAGCACCGGTGCAAAGAAATCCGGCTTCAGCACCGTCAGCATATCGCTCGAAATCTGCGTCAGCGAAACCATCCAGGCCGTGATCGTCGTACCGATATTCGCACCCATGATGATACCGACCGCCTGTGAAAGATTCATAATGCCGGCATTCACGAAACCGACGACCATGACCGTCGTCGCGGAGGACGACTGTACCAATGCCGTAATCGCCGCACCGAGCACTACCGCCATAAAGCGGTTCTTCGTCACGATATCCAGGAAACCCGAGATCCGGTTACCTGCCGCCTTCTGCATGCCGTCACTCATGACCGACATACCATACAGGAACATACCTAATCCGCCCAGAAGACGGAACAGACTCGCCACATGATCTACTGTCATATATTCTCCCAAAATAAAAGCTCGATTCTAAAAATCGAGTACCAGGCAGCAACCCCTGCCAAATCGGATTATAACAGACAGTAAATATCGTGTAAATATGCCGTAAAGTTCCTTCACAGATACAAAAATGAGGCGGAGGTAACCCTCCGCCTCAAACTGCCGCAGACGACCAGGCATCTGACCTCAGCCCTGCGCAGCTGTAAACCCGTAATACATATTGATGCCATCCAGCAGTCCGTCTGCGATCTTATCGCAGGCCGCCTGGCTGTGGTCACTGGCCTTATCACCAACCTCGATATCCACCGACGGTACCGTCGAGTAGGAGGTCTGGGTCAGATCCATATCCATGCTGCCGCTCGAGAACACCTTCATGCCCGATGCCTTGAGCCCTGCGATGAGACTCTCACCGAGCTTTTCATGCTTCTGCCAGTAGCTCGCTACCGGCTCCATCGACTTCAGCGCATCCGGTGTGCTCATGAAGAAAACGCCCTTGTTCGACTTCGTGGAATCGAAGTGAATCGCGATATGGCAATCCGCCTTGTTATTCGCGATGACCGTACGTGCGATATTATCAAGCTGTACATCCTTATCATCACGAATCATCAGCACATCATAGCCATCTGCCAGCAGCTTCTGCTTCAGGCTCTCGGCCACCATCAGGGTCGCCACCGGCTCTGCCGTACCATCGGCGAAGGTCATGCCGCCGGAAACCGCCGTCGCGGTCGTGCTGCCGGCTGCGGTCGAACCGCCGGTCACCTTCTTCGAACCATCCGGATGGCACAGGGTCCGTACCGATCCGCCACCCTTCGTACCGTGGCCTGCATTGACCGCCACCGTAATGCCCTTCCGTGCACTCTCGGCGACATCCGTGGTGTAGAGGACCGCCTTACCGGTGTTGATCTTCGAATTACCGGCATACTTCCAGTCCAGATTTAATCCGATTTCTGTGCTCGCCAGAGAGCTCATGCACATAAACACGGAAAGAACGGCTGCTGTGATAAAAACGCTTAATTTCTTCATGCTCTTCTCTCTTTCACTTCCATCATATCCTGCATGGTGCAGGGCGTGTGCCGCCCGTAGAATTCACGTGTCAGGCACAGCCTCACATCATGTCTATCCTGCAGGTCGCCATCCATAGCCGGCACCCTCTGCAACCTGTATCTTTTCTACACTAGAAGTCTACGCGAAAAAAAAGAGGCATGCAACAACGAAACACGAACATACCTCTTACATATTTCTTACGTTTATCGCGTGCAGGACGGCGAAGCGCCGAAAATCTGACATTTCCGCTTTCGAAAGGACTGCACACACGCATTTCGCAGGCTGACCCGTCCGGATCAGTGAAGCAGTGCGGATATCGCGAACCAGATCAGGACGATGATGCCGAGGCCGATGCGATAGTATCCGAAGATTGCAAAGCTGTTCTTCCGGATGTAGCGCATCAGGAAGTTGATGCAGTATACGCTCACGATATAGGCGATGACCATACCGAGGATCAGATAGAACAGCTGCGGGCCGGTGAAGGCGAAGCCGAACTTGATGAGCTTCAGGAAGCTCGCACCGAACATGACCGGTACCGACAGGAAAAAGGAAAACTCTGCGGCCGGTGTACGTGCGACGCCGATGAGCATCGCGCCGAGGATCGTCGCGCCGGAACGGGAGGTGCCCGGAATCAGCGCGAGGCACTGGAAGAGACCGATGTAGATCGCCGTGCGAAGGTCCAGATCCTGCAGACGGTTGATGTGAAAATCGACCGTTTCGTTCCGCTTCTCGATCAGAATAAAGAACACACCATACAGGATCAGCATCAGTGCCACGACGAAACCGTTGTACAGATACTTGTCCAGGAGGTCATCGAAGAGGATGCCGATGACGGCGGCCGGGATACAGGCGACGATGATCTTGATCCAGAGGTCGACCCGGGACGGCACAAGACCGATGCGTCCGTTCGAGCGACGACGCGCAAATGGCCAGAGTTGACGGAAAAAGGTGGTGACGACCGCGAGGATCGCGCCCAGCTGGATCACGACCTCGAAGACCTTGTAATACTCATCCGGCTGATTCAGCCTGATCAGTTCATTCACAAGGATCATATGTCCGGTGCTGGAGATCGGGAGCCACTCGGTAAAGCCCTCCACGAGTCCGAATACGATGATTTTTAAGGTTTCAACAAAGCTCATTCTATTTCCTCCACTTAGTGCTTATGCCTGTCGATTTTCGATCTGCCAGTCGATCGGCGTGAGGCCGTGGGCCTCCAGATACTGATTCGTCTTCGAGAACGGCCGTGAGCCGAAGAAGCCTCGATAGGCGCTCAGCGGACTCGGATGCGGTGATTTCAGGATCAGATGCTTCGGATTCCGCAGCATCGCTTCCTTCATCTGGGCCGGACGACCCCAGAGGATAAACACCATCGGGCGGTCAATCTGATCCAGTACGCGGATCGCCGCGTCCGTGAACTCCTCCCAGCCGATGCCGTGGTGGCTGTTTGCCTGATGCGCCCGCACGGTCAGTACGGTATTCAGCATCAGTACGCCCTGATCCGCCCACTTTTTGAGATAGCCGTTATCCGGGATCGTACAGCCGAGATCGTCATGCAGTTCCTTATAGATGTTCACAAGGGACGGTGGGATGGTCACCTCCGGCTTCACCGAAAAGCAGAGTCCGTGGGCCTGTCCCGGCTCGTGGTAGGGATCCTGTCCGAGGATCACCACCTTCACCTTTTCCAGCGGCGTGAAGGAAAAAGCATTGAAAATATCCTCTGCCGCCGGATAGATCGTCTGCGTTTTATATTCCTGATCCACGGTGTGGTACAGCTGTTCATAGTACGGCTTGCTGAATTCCGCCTCCAGCGGCTTCAGCCAGTCATTTGTAATCATCATTTCTTTCTCCTGTTCTTTCATCTGCCGCAGGCAGCGGGATGCCCTCCTGCTCTCCGAAGCCGATGGCCGTATTCCGGCACACGCTTATTCGTGATAGACCGTGTGACTCCGGGACCTGGACACATTCTTATAGAGATCATACAGAATCGATCCCGTCTTTCCTTCCTCCGGATAGTCATCGCCCCGCTTCAGATCCAGCACATACTTCCCGTAGCAGTTGATGATCGTCGTCCCGCTCGGATGCGTCCGTACGCGCTGAAAATCACCGCCGTAGCACTGGTGCACATGTCCGTGAATCATGTACTTCGGATGGTAGCGCTCGAGGAGCTCGTTGAAGCAGCGGAAGCCCTGGTGTGGCAGGTCCTCCATATCGCCGTAGCCCTGCGCCGGTGCGTGCGTCACCACGATATCGAAGCCGTTCCGCAGTGCGATGGCCGAGCGAAGCCGATCGATCCGCTTCTCCATCTCACGCTCGGTATACATATAGCTCCCTTCTTTATAGCGCATGGAGCCGCCGAGCCCCAGGATACGGAGCCCGCGGAAATCGTAGATACGGTCGTCGACACAGTCACAGCCGAGCGGTGGCATCTCGTCATAGCAGCGATCATGATTTCCATGCACATACAGAAGCGGTGCATGCCCCGCCGTCACCAGAAACTCGAGGTAATGCGGATTCAGATCACCCGCCGACAGGATGAGGTCGATATCCCGGAGCTCCGCCGGATCGTAATAATCGTAAAGCTTCTTATCTTCTTCGTCTGCAATCAGTAAAACCTTCATAATGAACCTTTCAGAAATCCACTGATACGGATCAGCTCCTGCGCCCGCTGATTAAATGCCTCGAGCTTCGGGATCTCACCGACGACGTTATCATTGAGCCAATGCATATTCACGATCTCTTCACTGGAAAGTCGTGGGGCATGTTCGTCCTTGATGAGGCCCTCCTGACTGTGGATCTCTCCGTCAAACGGATGGATATGTCCGGAAAGCACGCCCTCACGAAGGGTCGTCATCATCTTCCGGGAGGCATAGTGGAGCTGTCCGGAAAGGATCACGTCGATGACGCCGGATTCCATACCGAACCAGAAATTCAGTGCCTCATGCGACTTCGCGAGACGGCTGTTGTCCCAGGATCCCTCCAGAATCGAGCGGAGGATGATCTCATAGAAGCGTCCCCAGTCGAAGATTGGCGTCGCAATGTTTGATACCGCACCGTCCTCCGATACCCGGTAGACACCGAACTCACGCGACAGCTTCTTCGCCGGCGTCAGCTCCGGTCCGGAGATCGTCCGGATCCCCTGGCTGAGCAGCGACTGCTTCCAGTCATGATCCTGCAGCGCCGACCACTCGAGATGGATCCGGGCATAGGGATTGATCATCTGCGCACCGATGGCGAAAGCATTGACATTGGAAAGCGTACCATACAGCGGGCAGAGCTCCGCGTAGCCGATCTCGTTTCCGTCCGTCACCGAGGCTGCGAGCGCGCCCATCAGGAACTTCGCCTCATACATACGGCCATAGTAGGTCCTGATCGAATTGTAGCTTGTATTGACCGAGCAGTTCAGGATGTGGATCTTCGGGTAGCGGACCTTCGCCTGGACGGAAGCCTCCACCATCATGACCGTCGTCGTAAAAATCACCTGTGCGCCGGCAGCCGCTGCCTCATCGATCGCGGCACGCACGAGCGCCGGTGTATCGCAGTTCGCCCATGTCAGGGTCTCGAGCTGCGTGCCGAAGCGTCCAGCCAGGTAGTTCCGCCCGAGCTCATGCTGGTACGCCCAGCCGGAGGTCTCCGGATTTTTCTCATAGATGAAGGCCACCGTCAGCTTACGATCTGCATTCTGCTGTGTAAAACGTTTAAAAAAGGAACTGTCCTTCTGGAGGACATCCGGGGTTTCCACGAGACGGATCTCCTCCGGCTCCTTCAGGAATTCATGCCAGATCTTATCAAGGTTCGCATCGATTTCCTGCGTCGAGACATGCTCGAGGTTCTTCGCGCCATAGATGCGAAGATAGATGAGAAAGGCATCACCGCGAGTGATGTCGAGTCGTCCGCCCCCCTTTCGCAGAAAGCGCTCCGCGAAGCGGAAGAAATCCGCCTTGACATCATTGCGCACTTCCGACGTCCACGGTTTCTCCATGGACAGTCCGAGTACCTGACAGAGCTTCTGATAGCCACCCTCCTCCGAAAAGCGGATGCCATAGATGCCGCTCACCTTATAGAAATCGACGAACTCGAAGTAGATGCGGTTCGTCTTGTCATCGGTATGCTGTGGCAACAGTCGGATGACGTCCGCGAGGATGGATACCATGCCGGTAAAGCGCGAAACCGATACGCGCTTGTTGCCCTCCTGCACATAGAAGCGCCCCATATACTCGTACACGAGGATCGCATCCCGGATGCCCTCCTGAAGCGCAGAATCATAGAGCGCCGACCACTTCGTCGAAAACTCGGTCTTCGGCGGCAGCAGCGGCATAAAATTACTGGCGAAGGCCTCCTGGCGGCCATGCGTCTTCGTGCCGGCGATATCGGCGATCGGAATCTCGACCAGTCCGATATGGTTCTCTGCGAGTATGCTCTCCGGATTCACGATATCATCGAGCGCCGTCAGATACGGATAGCGTCCGAAAGTGATATCCCGGCGGTACTGACTCTCCCCCATGTGCCAGGCCTTCGTATAATCTTCGATCATCGCGGTCCCCCTCTCTGCTTCATCTGATGACTGCGTCTTAAAAACAAAGATATAATACTCTATCTCAGCGGACAATGCTACAGCTTCGACATCATCACAAACCAGATTATACCGTATGTCGCCGTCTGACAGCAGTTCAGCCAGAGCCCCGAAGGGTTCTGGCTGAGTGTTCATGAATGCTTTAATTATGTATTTTCCTGACTGCTTATTCTGATTTTTACATCGGTCCCGTCAGGCTGCCGATCTGCAGTTCCTCGATCGTGCCGGAGGAGCTGTTCGTTGTGCTCACCGGCGAGGAAGTCGTCACGTTGCTGCTGCCGGTCGTACTCGTCGGTCCCGAGATCTGTGTCGTCGTCTCATACTGTGATACGCCACCCGGACCGGCGTTTGTGCTCGTGCCCGGCTCACTCGTCGTCACGGTCGATGTAGTGGTGCCGCCTGGTGTCGTCGCGGTCGAGCTTCCGGTGCTGCCCGGTGTCGTCGCCGTCACGGCGTTACTGCCGGTGCTGCTGACCGTCGTGCTGCCGGTACTGCTGGTGCTGTCACCTGCGTGGGTTACGGAGACATTGCCGATCGCCGAAGTGCAGGCGCCGTTTGCGTCGAAGCTGTAGTCTGTACCGCCGATGGTCACGGTCTTTCCTGCAATCATCTTACCGTTGTTCAAGTAGTAGTACGCACCCTTTGATTCGAGCCAGCCTTCAATCATCTTGCCATTCTCGCCGAAGTAGTACCACTCGCCCTCGATCTGCTTCCAGCCCTGGGCCATCTTACCACTCGAAGCATCCAGATAGTACTTGTGTCCCGAGGTATCCGTCTTCCATCCGGTCTGCATCACGCCCTTCGCGTTCAGGTAATAGTAGCTGCCCTCCTGCGCGTACCAGCCCGTCTGCATCACGCCGTTCGACTCGAAACGATACCAGCTGTTATCGATCTTCGCCCAGGTATCCATCAGCAGTGTGCCGTCACCCGGCTGGAAATAGTACCACTTATCACTGATCTGACGCCAGCCGGTCGCCATCGAGCCATCGGCCTTCAGATAGTACCAGCGGGTCGTCCCGTTCTCGGTCAGCTTCAGCCAGCCCGTCTGCATCACACCGTCCGACTTCATGTAGTACCACTTGTTATCGATCTGGCGCCAGCCGGTCACCATGAGACCGTTCGAGCGGAAGTAATGCCAGTTATCGTTGATTTTCTTCCAGCCCGTCACCATATATCCGTCACTGCCGATGTAGTAGTAGCCGGAAGAGGTGTGGATCCACTTGCTGTAGATATACTTATTCGTGGAATCGTCCACGTAGTAGTACTTGCCATCCTTCTGGCCCCAGCCTGCAAAGCTCGGTGTCGCAAACGCCGCACATCCGATCGCCAGGGTGAGTCCCAGGACACGCATTTTCGCTTTCATATTCATAGTGTCGCCCTCCGATTGTTCATAGATAGATTCTATCACGCTTTTGCGCGTCTGTTCCATAAGCTTCGCTTAAATTTTCCCCGAATTTCGTAAGAATTTATACGAATCCTTAAAGTATCGGTACATTCGGAGCGTATAATCGCCGAAGCTCTCCCCGAGCGCCATCTTGTATACACACCAGAGTGCCCACAGAAGCCCGCCGAGCCCCATATAGGCGACGACCAGCGCATAGGCATCCTCGTCGCCGAGTCCCCGGAGGGCAATGCCTCCGTCCGCCACATCGTCACCCGCGGCTGCAGGGGCAGTCCCCGGCCGTGTCTGCGCTTCGCCCGCCGGTGCACTCGTTTCGTTTTCCAGCGCACCCATCGGTGCCGTACGATATACCTCGATCAGCTGCTTCGTCTCCTCGAAGCTCATGTAGGAGTAGATCGCCGCCATCGCGAGATCCGTCAGCGGATCCGCCATACCACAGTACTCCCAGTCGATCATCTTGAGCCCCTCGTCCGTGAAGATAAAATTATCCTTTACGGAATCGATGTGGGCGATCGTCTTCGGACGCGGCTGCGCCGCCACGAAGCGGAAGACCTCCTCGGCATGGAGACGCACCTCCGGATAATCCTCAAACGGGATCACCGCGCCTGCTTCACGGATGTACGTCTCATAGCGCAGCATCTCCTGATGGAGGTCGAAGTCATGCTTCAGCTCGATGCCAGAATTATGCAGACGCTTCAGAAGTGCCATACACTGCCGGAGCTCCACCGGATTCCCATAATCTGCATTGCGCGCCCCGTGATAGTAGCGGGAGATTTTATAGCCGTTCTCCGGATTGAAGTACACGAGCTCCTCGGTGATGCCAAGCTGCGTCACCGCCTCGTACACCTCACCCTCATGGAAACGATCGATCAGCTTCTCCGTGCCCGGCCCCGGGATACGACAGATATAGTCCTTGCCCCGGTACTCCGCCGGTGTCTCCGGTGCATCCAGCACTGAAAAATACCAGGACTTGTTCGTCATCCCGGCCTTCAGGCAACGGATGTGCACGATACAGGACTCCGGGATGCCGAAGACCCGGGACACGAGCTGCATCGCCTCGGAACCGGAGTGATTCACATATTTCTCATCGAACTGCCGAAGCTCCTCGAGATTCTCGAACTCATAGATCTCGCCCTCCGGCTGCTTATTGATATAGATCGGCGGCAGCAGCTTCAGGTTGCGGATCAGTACATCCTCCCAGTAGAACTGCTCCGTCCCCGGCATCCGATAGTAGCTCTCGATGAACGGCAGAAACTGCTCCGAAAACGCCTTCGTAAAGTACACCGGCCCATACATGCACCACTGATCACAGCCACCGACACGCACATCCTTTATCGCGCCGTTCCGTGCGGTCTCCATCGCCCATTCCCGGGTCTCCCCCTTCATGAAGCTCGCCGCATACCAGGCGTCCGCCTCATAACGATGGTACATATTCTCCCGCATCCAGTTATCAGAGGACAGAATATAGCAGTTATGTCCCCGAAGCACCGACGCCGCATGGTGCATCGTCGCCAGCGTGTTCTTCGTCGCATACTCCGGATTATAGATCAGCTTCACCTGGTACTTATCGATGAGGTACTCAAACTTCTCCTTGAGATAGCCGACCATGATCGTGATATCCGTGATCCCCACCTCGTGAAGCTGCCGGATCTGACGCTCGATCATCCGCTCTCCGAAGACCTCGAGCAGTCCCTTCGGCGTTTCATACGTGAGCGGCACGAAACGGGAACCAAAGCCAGACGCCAGCACCAGCGCCGCATCCACCCGATGCGCCTCCAGCCGCTGCTGCCCTGCATCCGTCAGCGCATACAGCACATTCCGGCCGCGCCCCTCATCATGACTCAGCTTCCGGAGAAGCCCCTGATTCACCGTCTCCTGCAGAAGCTGATTCGTCTTCCCCAGCGACACCCCCAGCGCCCCCGCCAGGTCCCGCTGCGTACTCTCCGCACGCTCATATAAGGTTCTCAGAATAATCGTCGTCTCCCGCTCCAGCATAGTGGCTCCGCCTTTCTTGTTCAATAATCATTTGGTTGCTTTTAATTCTGAACATGGTACCACGATTTGAATTGAATTTCAATAATCAATGGAACGGAGGGGCGCCTCCACGAACAGCTTCGTGGAGGTGCCCCTCCGTCATTAGAGTATCAAGGCTCGGAAACCTCGAAAATCATATCACCATAGCTCGGATACGGCCAGAGATCCTTATCGACGATCTGCTCGAGCTCATCGACCGGTGTACGCAGTGCCCGCATATCCGGCACGATCGTATCGTGGTATGCACGTGCCTTCTTCACGGCATCCTTTTCCGGGCCATACAGCTCGACATCCTGCAGCAGCTTCGTCCTCGCCTGCTCCATGTCTGAAAGCAGCTTCGACGCATGCAGCAGAAGTCCCTTCTGAACGGATACATCCGCCTCCGGGCACGCCTCGCTCACCTTGCGGATCGAATCCGCCAGACGGGTGGTGTAGTGGATGACCGCCGGGATGATCTGCTTGCCGGAGATGTTAATCATCGCACGTGCCTCGATATTGATGACCTTCGAGTACTGCTCGTACTCGACCTCCTCGCGGCTCACCAGCTCGGCCTGTGTATAGATACCAAACTCCTTAAAGAGCTTGATCGCCTTCTCGGTGGTCAGGGCCGGAATCGCATCCACCATGGACGGAAGATTCGGAAGACCTCTGCGCTCTGCCTCCTCTACCCACTCCTCGGAGTAGCCGTTTCCGTTAAAGATGATGCGCTGGTGCTCGGTCAGGAGCTTCTTGATGTAATCATGACATGCATCGCTGAAGTTCTCTGCCTTCTCCAATACGTCGGCGGCTTCCTTAAACTGCTCTGCGACGATGGCATCGAGGATGATGTTCGCACTTGCGATGGACTCTGCAGAACCCACCATACGGAACTCGAACTTGTTACCGGTAAAGGCAAACGGTGAGGTACGGTTACGATCCGTTACATCCGCATAGAGATCCGGCATGGTGTTGACACCGGTCGGGAGAATCTTGCCCTGCTTCGACTCGGTCGCATAACCGGTACCGATCAGCTGCTCCACGACATCCTCGAGCTGGGTGCCGATGAACGCAGAAACGATCGCTGGTGGTGCCTCATCCGCACCGAGACGATGCTCGTTTCCGACATCCGCCGCACTGAGACGGAGAAGATCCGCATGCTTGTCGACCGCAGCCAGTACGCAGGAAAGCACCAGAAGGAACTGAATGTTCTCATGCGGTGTCTCACCAGGATACATCAGATTGATGCCATCATCCGTTACGAGCGACCAGTTGTTGTGCTTACCGGAACCATTGACACCGGAGAACGGTTTCTCATGAAGCAGGCACTCGAGACCATGCCGTGGTGCGGTCTTCTTCATGACCTCCATCACCAGCTGGTTATGGTCGACGGCGAGGTTCGCCTCATCATAGACCGGTGCCAGCTCATGCTGTGCCGGTGCGACCTCGTTATGCTCGGTCTTCGCGGTGACACCGAGCTTCCAGAGCTGCACATCCACATCGCGCATGAAGGCAGCGATACGATGACGAATGGAACCGAAGTAGTGGTCATCGAGCTCCTGGCCCTTCGCCGGCATCACGCCGAAGAGAGTACGTCCTGTATAGATGAGGTCCTTCCGCTTCAGATACTTGTTCCGGTCGATCAGGAAGTACTCCTGCTCTGCACCGACGGATGGCTTCACCGACTTCGATGTCGTGTTACCGAACAGCCGGAGAATACGCAGTGCCTGTTCATTGACCGCCTGCATGGAACGAAGCAGCGGGGTCTTCGTATCCAGTGCCTCACCACCGAAGGAACAGAAGGAGGTCGGAATGCAAAGTGTTACGATCTCGCCATGCTCTCCCTCGCGACGAAGGAAGGCCGGGCTGGTGCAGTCCCAGATGGTGTAGCCTCTCGCCTCAAAGGTCGCACGAAGTCCACCGGACGGGAATGAGGATGCATCGGCCTCACTGCGGACCAGCTCCTTGCCGGAGAACTCCATGATGACCTTACCATCGGCATCGGCGGCCGAAATAAAGGAATCATGCTTCTCTGCGGTGATCCCGGTCAGCGGCTGGAACCAGTGCGTGTAGTGGGTCGCACCGTTCTCGAGCGCCCACTCCTTCATCGCCTGTGCAACTGCATCCGCGATGGTCGGATCGAGCTCGTAGCCCTCGGTGATGGTCTTTTTCAGCTTCTTATACACTGCCTTCGGTAGACGCTCCTGCATCACCTTGTCGTTAAAGACATCCTCACCGAAAATTTCCGTAACATTTAAAACTTCACTCATTCATTGTCTCCTTCTACTCCCCTATGAAAGGAAGAACATAGTGCGTGAAAAGAACCCGTCCCAGGATCTGGGACAGGTTCTAAAAGTAACCGTAAATTAAGCCTTATGTGCTGAACCGAATACAGCGATACGTGCCTTGCACTCCTCGATGATCGCCTCTGCACCCGGCTTCAGGAGCTTACGAGGATCGTAGCCCTTGCCCTGAAGATCCTTACCAGCCTCGATGTAGGCTCTGGTTGCCTTTGCAAATACGATCTGAAGCTCGGTATTTACATTGATCTTCGATACGCCGAGAGAAATGGCCTTCTGGATCATCTCATCCGGAATGCCAGAGCCGCCGTGAAGAACCATCGGAAGATCACCGATCTGCTCCTTGATCGCTGCGAGTACCTCGAAGTCGAGACCCTGCCAGTCTGCCGGATATACACCGTGGATATTGCCGATACCAGCTGCAAGGAAATCCACACCGAGATCTGCGATGCGCTTGCACTCTGCAGGATCTGCCTTCTCACCGGCAGAGGTAACACCATCCTCTACACCGCCGATACCGCCGACCTCAGCCTCCAGGCTGCAGCCATGCTCGTGTGCGAGCTTTACGAGCTCCTTGGTCTTCTCTACGTTCTCGTCAATGTCATAGTGTGAACCATCGAACATAACAGAAGTAAAGCCGGCCTCGATGCATGCCTTCGCTCCATCGTATGTGCCGTGGTCAAGGTGAAGTGCCACTGGAACGGTGATGCCGAGCTCCTCTACCATCGCCTTTACCATCGCAGCGACGGTCTTAAAGCCGGTCATGTACTTGCCTGCACCCTCGGATACACCGAGGATCACCGGAGACTGTACCTCCTCGCAAGCGAGCAGTACAGACTTCGCCCACTCCAGATCGTTGATGTTGAAGTGTGGTACTGCATAGTGACCAGCCAGTGCCTTGTCAAGCATTCCCTTAGCGTTAACTAACATTTTATTTCCTCCTATAAAATAGCATTTATAAACTATGTGAATATATTAACACAGTCCGCATTGTATTTCTACAGAAACATAGACAAGCTGTAGCACCTTTTCCATGTTTTCTGTACGCACTTTCACCAAACACATCCCTGTCGTTCTCTCACCGGCACGATGCGCTCTCTGGAAAATCTCAGACAAAGAGGAAGTCCTCGACCATCTTCTTCATCTCGGAAATCTCACAGACCTCGCTGTGACGGATCGCTGCGTTCCGTACCTCACGAATCGCACGTGGCTCCGGCACGCCGGAAATCTCCGAGAGCTGATCGATGACAGCAAACACATCCTGATCCTCCACATCGATGCCGAGGGCCTTCATCACATTCGGCGCAAACTTATATGGGCTTGCGGTCGATGCGATCACCGTCTTACGGGTATCGCCCGTCTTTTCAGCATACTGCTTATAGACGGCAGATGCAACTGCTGTATGCGGATCCAGTACATATCCGGCCTCTTCCTTCAGATCACGGATGGTCTGAAAGACCTCCGGCTCCTCTGCGAAGCCAGCGACGAAGTCTGCCATGAACTGACGCATATCGTCGCTCACCTCATAGACACCCTTCGTACGAAGGTCCTCCATGAGCTGTGCGGTCTTCGCGCTGTCGCAGCCGGTGCTGAGATAGATGAGACGCTCCAGGTTCGAGGAGATCAGGATATCCATCGACGGGCTGGAGGTCAGAATAAACGGACGGTTCCGGTTATACTCGCCGGTACCGAAGAAGTCCGTCAATACCTTATTTTCGTTGGATGCGCAGATCAGCTTCTCGATCGGCACACCCATGTGCTTCGCGAGATATGCTGCCAGGATATTACCGAAGTTTCCGGTCGGGACGCAGACATTGATCTTCTCACCCTCTGCGACATCGCCGGCCTGCAGCATCTGGCCATAGGCATAGACATAGTAAACCACCTGCGGAACCAGACGGCCGATGTTGATGGAGTTCGCCGAGCTCAGCACGACGCCCTGCGCCTTCAGCTTCTGTGCGAATGCCTGATCATGGAAGATCTGCTTCACACCGGTCTGGGCATCATCGAAGTTGCCGCGGATCGCCGCTGCATGGGTGTTCTTTCCCGGCTCCGTGCGCATCTGCAGCTCCTGGAAACGGGAAACACCACCATACGGATAGAATACGATGATTTCCGTACCCGGTACATCCGCGAAGCCGGCCATCGCCGCCTTTCCGGTATCACCGGAGGTCGCGGTCAGGATCACGATACGATCCGTCACCTGATTCTTCCGTGCACTGGTCACCATCAGGTGCGGGAGGATGGAAAGGGCCATATCCTTAAATGCGATGGTCTTTCCATGGAACAGCTCGAGGTACCATGCGCCGCCCTTCTTTACCAGCGGCGCGATCTTCGGATCCTCGAACTTCTCATCGTAGGCCGCACAGATACAGTGACGGAGCTCCTCCTCGGTGAAATCCGTGAAAAACTCCTTCATAATCTCATACGCAAGATCCTGATATGAAAGCGTGCTTAATTCCGAAAGTGGCTTCGTAAGTACCGGCAGTTTCTCCGGCATGAAAAGACCACCATCTGACGCGAGACCCTTCAGAATCGCCTCCGATGCGCGGAGTCCGTTCTCTCCCCCTCGGGTACTGTTGTAAAGCATGCGGCTACCTCCCATTTTTCATGTACGTGTACGTTTAAGTCTCTGCTTCTATCCTTCATCGGTCGACCTCGACCGTGATGGGCTGTTATTCGGCTCCGTTCTCCGGTGTATCGAGAATCTTCTGAATCTTCGTACGCATGAGATCGAAGGCGACATCGTTCATACCACTGTTGATGACGATGTCCGCGAGTGCTTTCGTCGGCTCGACATACAGATAGTGCATCGGTTTCACCGTCGTCAGATACTGCTCGGAGATATCCTCGACATGACGGCCACGCTCCTTCACATCACGGATGATGCGGCGGATGATACGCTCATCTGCATCGGCTTCCACATAGATTTTGATATCGAAAAGAGAACGAAGCTCCGGATTCTCGAGGACGAGAATGCCCTCGATGATGATGATTCTGCTCGGTCGGAGCTCGACCGTCTCCTGCGAACGGTTATGCTCTGCATAGTTATACACCGGGCACTGTACGCTCTCACCGCGGCGAAGCGCCTTCAGGTGAGCGATCAGCAGATCCGTTTCGAAGGCATCCGGATGATCATAGTTCACCTTCTGCCGCACCTCGAACGGGATACCATCGTTCGAGCGATAATAATTGTCATGATAAATGACGGTGACCTGGTCACCGAATTCCTTCTTCAGACGATTTGTAAAGGTTGACTTGCCGGAGCCTGAACCACCGGCGATACCGATCATGATACAGTTCATCTTTCACCTCTTACATCCGATTTCAATAGATAACATTTAAGCATAAACAGACCTCGTTTTCAAGAATTGCTTGATGTGCATAAAAAGAGAAACAATCGCGATGCCGAGCAGCACCCCGCTGCTGTCAATGAGCACATCGCTCACCCGCCCGGCACGTCCCGGCACAAACAGCTGATGAAACTCATCACTCGCTGCATAGAGTACGCCGAGTGGAAAAGCCGTACAGAGCAGCTTTTTCCGCTTCGGTACGGCACTCAGCGACAGCACACTCAGGCTGTACAGTATGCCGAGGACCGTATACTCGCTGGCATGGGCGAGCTTCCGCACCGGATAATCGATCTGCATCGCGAGTGCCCGCTGCTCTGCTGCCGTCCAGTCACGATAGCCCGGCACCACAAGCTCTGCCACGAGCGTCCCTGCCCGCAGACTGGTCTCCGTCGACGTATCCGCGTTCTGCTGCGACATCATAAAAATAAACATCATCCACAGGAGGCTCAGCAGGAAGCAGACACGTGCTGCTTTCCGGTGCCTCCGCGCCGGAGCCTGTATTCTGTTTTCCGTGATATCCACCACTTCTTTCATTCTGTTCTTTTCTGTCTCCTCTTGCTGTCGATCCTGTATACCATGTACGGAAGGCCGGCTGCGCGTCCGAAGCATCATGGCATATTCTGTCCTTATCATTCTTTCATCTATGCTTTCCGGCGCACCGGATGCGGCTTCAGCTGTCGCATGCTGAAGCAGAGTGCCAGCAGCGAAAGAAGCATGAGGAGCAGCAGGGCGATGATATACGTCTGCACGCCACCGATGCCGAAGCGTCCACGGAACTGAACCAGCAGCAGAGCGACCAGGATGCAGAGCGTCGTGCCGGCATACGACACCAGGGTGGCGGCCGTCGTGATATAGATACTGACGCTGACGAGGATACCAATGCTCGTGGACAACAGCGCGCATACGAAGGCCGTGAGCAGATACATCAGGATATCGAAGAAGGTAATACCGCCATAGATATATACGGTCGCGAAGATCGGAAGTGCCGTCGCGACGAGCAGCATCAGTGTACTCATCACGCTCATCAGCTTACCGATGATGATATCCGCCGGTGTCAGCTGGGTCGTCAGCAGAAGGCCCAGTGAACGCTGGTCCCGCTCGCTGGCGACCGAGGAAGCGGCCAGTGCCGGTGCGATCAGAATCACGAGCAGAAGCTCCAGCAGCGCCGCGATATAGTAGATGCGCAGGAAGCTTCGATACGCGATCTCCCCCGTCAGCTCCGCCGTCGAGACGATATAAAACAGATTGATGAGAATCAGGATGCTCAGTCCCCCGTTCAGGAGTGTCACAAGCAGCGGAAGCGTCAGACTACGTGCGTTGATGATCTCATCCCTCCGGAAAATCGGATTCAGCTTCATAGTACGTCACCCTCCTTTCTTCACGTGCACCGGTCAGCTGCAGGAAAAGAGATTCCAGGTCCCCCTTCTCCCGGTGAAATCCACGTACCGGCACGCCGGCCTCGATCAGCCGGCGGAGCAGCGCCGATTCATCCTTCTGTGTACCCGCATACGTAATCAGCAGATTCTTATCCCGGATACTGATGGATCTCACCAGACGATCATGCTTCAGTGTCTGCATCGCCGAACTCAGATTTCCTGCGATGCTGATGATGATCGGATTCGACGCATCCACCCGATCCAGCACCTCATGGATTTTTCCTTCCATGACCAGACGCCCACGGTCGAGGATGCCGATATCCGTACATAGGTCCGAAATCTCCGTCAGTGTACGTGAGCTGATCAGGAGGGTCTTTCCGGAATCCGCGAGGCTCGCAAGGATCTGCCGGAACTCGAAACGCGTCGCCGGATCCAGGTCGGCTGTCGGCTCATCCATGACGAGGATCTTCGGGTCATGAATCAGCGCACGTGCGAGGCTCAGCTTCTGCTGCATTCCCCGGCTCAGCGAATCCATAAACTGTCCCTGGCGGTCACGTAAGCCGACGAGATCGAGCAGCATCTGAATCTGCCGCTTCATCTTCACACCGGACAGATCATAGCAGTCCGCGAAAAAGTCCATATACTCCGATACACGAAGGTTCGGATAGGCGCCGATACGATCCGGCACATATCCGATGCGGCGCTTCAGGCGACGTACATCCGCTCCTGCTTCCATATCATCGATCAGGATCTGACCGCTGTCCGGATATACGAGTCCGAGCAGCATACGAAGTGCCGTAGTTTTCCCGGCACCATTCGGTCCGACGAGTGCATACAGTGCGCCATCCTCCACATGCATCGTAAGCCCGTCGAGCGCTGTCACATGACCGTAGTTCTTTGTTACATTTTCAAAAGAAATCATGGATACGCTCCTTTCTCATCTGTGACTAAATCCTATACGGATTCTTTCTCATCCGATGCCGGGTTCTGTTTCCTCCGGTACGCTGTCCTCCCCGATGTACCCGGACGCCTCAAGCTCTGCCGCATCGATCATCTCCACCGGCTTTTCCTCTGCATTCCGTGCCGTCACAGTCAGCATCGGGAGATAACACCGTTCATCAATGCCCGCATTCTCCTCACTCGAGGTATAGCGCACAATAAGCACATTATCCTCATCGAGGTAGCTGTCCAGCTGTGCCCGTGTCAGCACACCGTTTCCGATATCGATGACATCGAAACCACCCGTCGTATAATTATAGAAGCTCATGCTGCCACGGAACGGACGCACGCTGCCGATGGACTTCGCATCCCCCGCATCATCCGCCGAAAGGCTCTCGATCGTGAGACTCGTGATATCACTGCCCTCGCCGAGATGGTACTCGAGCGTCGTCGGCCATGCACTCGCGACCGTATTCTCCGTTGCATCATAATCACCCGACTGAATCTTAGGATCCGTCGACAGCGCACTGTAGCTGTAGACATCCCCCACACGGGTACTGAGTGGCAGTGAGGAAACCACCATCGTAAAGCCATAGCTGTCGATATCCGTCTGCTCTGTAAAATCCAGCGGCTGCTTCTCCGGATTCTCCTCCCGGACGCAGCCGACGATGCGCGCATCACTGAAATAACCGCTCAGGCTGTTCGTCAGATAGTAGCGAAGCAGGCCCTGCCAGGTTCCACTGGTGACACTGGCGGCGATTTTCCGACTGTCGCCCACCGGCACATTGACCACCTCACAGTGTCCGAGCTCAATGCTGGCACCGGCATCCAGGCGTCCGATCCGGATCACCTTTCCATAGATCAGCAGTGCCGCATCGCTGAGATCATAGGCCGTACCGTTTGTGAGCGTACCGCGCACACTGCCATCCGCAAAATGAATATCCGACTGGAAGCTCCCATCGGCGTTCGGCATATTGTTGTGAAGCTCGAAGTAGCGGGCGGCAAACGGTGCCGCATTCTGAATCGTGATTGTCTTTTTCTCACGACCGTTATCGATGCTCGTATGGCTTACATAATCCTCCGAGGAAAGCAGTCCCTGGATATCGCCTGTAAAATCGGCGCCCTTCAGAATCGGGTATACATCGTACTCGGTCTTCACCGGAAGCTCATAGCTTCGGAAGTATGGCGAGCGCAGATTCAGATAATCCGTCTCATCGACACTGTCCGCCGAGATGTTTTTCAGGCGGACACAGGTCAGGAACGGACCCATGAAACGTGTACCGAGTCCCATGACATAGACAAGGATGATCGTCATCGCCGTCACCAGCAGAACACCCGGACGGTACATCCGAAGGACCTCCCGTTCACGCATGAAAAAGTAGAGTCCCGGGCCGATCAGAAGCACATAGGCAGCGAGGATAACAGCATAGAGGATCGGCTGCGGCACCTTTCGGAGATCGCTCAGATTCATAAGCTCCTGTACATTCCAGTAGCGGGCGAGACTCTGCTCCGAAGCCGTGACGGAAAGATTTTCGAGACGCGTTTTCCCGAGAATTGCAGAAAAGAGCTGATCGATGTATCCACTCTGATCTGTGGCAAAACGCGTGAGGTCACAGAAATCATAGCCGCTGATGGCGACGATGCCCGCCCCCTCCGAGACCTCTGAAACGATCGGCATACCATCGGATAGCACGACCTCCTGGCCGCCCTTGATATGAACCGGGGAGGCCGTCAGTGAGAGAAGCGTCGAATCCTCGCCCTCATGGTACGTAGTCCCCATCTCGAGACTCATCTCCGCCGGCTGAAGTGCCGTTCGAAGATACGCTGCGTAGTACGGGCTCAGGGCATCCTCCCCGCGCGCACCCGTTCCCAGCAGCAGGATACCGCCATCCCGCACCCACTGTGCGATGACCTCTGCCTCGTTCTTGCGTATGTTCTTCATCGAAAAATCAGAAATCAGAAGAACATCCAGCTGATCGAGCTCATTCTCCGAATCCGGCAGATCATCGACCGGCAGAATCACACTCCTGGTTCGGAGAATACCGTTATTGATCCCCACATCATTCAGATAGCTGAGCGCCTCCGGATGATCGGAGATGATCCCGATGATGAGCTCGGCATCCGAGCCTGCAACATCGAGGCCGATACGCCGGGAGCCCAGCGTATGCCCCTCCCGGTCCTCCGCGGTCACCAGCAGCTGGCTGATACCGGAGCTCAGTGACACCGTCACATTCAGCGTATCCGAGGAACCACCCTCGACGATTTTCTGATAGCGGTACTCATAGACACTGTCCTCCGACTCAACCATGTAGACATGGATATAGCCGGAGAAGGTGCTCTCCTGATGGTTTTCGATCCCGATGCTGAGGGGCAGCCGCCGACCGGCCTTCGCCGTGTTCTGGTAACCATAGGTCACCGAAAGGTCGACCGTATCCGCATAGCCACGCATCGAAAACAGAAGCAGCAGGCAGAGCAGGGTCAGCAGGAACCACAGCCCCCGGCCGATACTGCGGAAGCCCGATCGACGATATGAAATTCGCTGCATCGACATACTTCGCTTATATCCGGAACTCAAAATGTTCTCTCCCCATCAAAATGAATCTTCAGTCGGACAGTGAAGACAGTTCCCGAAAGATCCGAGGAAACCGACACCGTACCATGATGCATATCGGTGATGTTCTTGACGATGGCCAGGCCGAGGCCCGTTCCACCGGGACCGGACGCATTCGTCCGGCTGTGATCCGTCCGGTAAAAGCGGTCAAAAATCAGTGGCAGCTCATTTTCCGGAATCACATAACCGTAATTCACGATTTTGATCGTCACGATCTCCCGGTCCGCCCGGAGGCTGACCCGGACACGCTTTCCTTCCTTACCGTACTTGATAGCATTGCCGATCAGATTATCGAACAGTCGCGCCAGCAGATCACCATCGGCTTCGATGATCTGCGACTTCCGGTTCGATACGAAATCATAGCTGAGACCGTTCTTCTGAAAATTCGGATAGCTCTCCTCGAGAAGCTGTGCCAGCAGCTCAACGATATCCACCTTCGTCACGTTCATATTGATTTTTCCATAGGAAAGCTTCGTGAAGCCGAACAGCTCCTCGATCAGCTTCTGAAGGCGCACCGACTTGTTGTAAGCGATATCCAGATACTTCTGCTGCATCTCCGGTGAGAGCTTCTGATTCTTCCGAAGCAGCTCGAGATAACCGAGGATGGAGGTCAGCGGCGTTCGAAGATCATGCGCGACATTGGTAATCAGGTCTGTTTTCGACTGTTCTGATGTCCGCTCCTTATCGATAAGCTCCTGGATATCCTCCTCCATGCGATTCAGATTCTCCGCGATATCGGTAAGCTCGCCCTCACCTTCCAGCTCCAGGCGGGTACTGAGATCGCCCTCGGAAATCTGTTTCACCGCATGGGCGATCGTCTCGATATCCCGCGCCATCTTTCGCTGCAGGAGCAGGAAGATCAGTGAGAATATGAGAATTCCGAGTAGCACAAAAAGCAGGACACTGATGGTCGAGCCGAGCGCGAAGCGCTGCAGAGCCTGAGAATCGTTTCCTGTCTGATATAGAAAGCTGGTGATGGCGGTGAGATTCGTGATGAGAAACACGAGGATGATGATCGTAATCACCGACGCGATGCCGATATGTGCCATCAGCTGCATCATATAGCCATGCCCATGGGTATGATTTTTCTGCTCGTTCTTATCTTTTTCCAAGGTCGTGATGCTTACTTCTCGATCTTATAGCCGATGCCCCAGACAGTCGAGATGATCTTGTTCTCGCGGCTCTCCTCCCGCAGCTTTCCACGCAGGCGACGGATGTGCACCATCACGGTGTTGTTGGCCTCATAGACTTTTTCATCCCATACCTTTTCGAAGATCTCGTCGGTAGAGTATACCTTACCCGGATGAGATGCCAGCAGGTACAGAATCTCAAACTCGATCGGTGTCAGCTTGATTTCCTCCCCGTCCACCAGTACACGATGATTATCCTTGTTGATGGTGAGGTCACGGATCGTGATTTCACTGCTGGTAAACTGATCCGCCGCGTTCGGGTTCAGCTGCGTATAGCGGCGGAGCTGTGACTTCACACGTGCCGTCAGCTCCAGCGGGTTAAACGGCTTCGTCACATAATCATCCGCACCGCCGGTGAGGCCGACGATCTTATCGAGATCCGTGGACTTCGCCGACAGCATGATGATCGGGATGTTGGACTTCGTCCGGATCTTCCGACACATCTCGAGGCCGTTCATGCCCGGCATCATGATGTCGAGCAGTACGAGGTGGATCTCCTGCTCGTCGAGGATCTTCAGGCCCTCTTCTGCATTGTAGGCCTTAAACACCTTATAACCGTCACTGACGAGATAGATTTCCACCAGCTCTGCGATTTCCTTTTCATCGTCAACGACGAGTACATTGATCTGTGACATAGTTACTCCTTTCCGTAATTCCCCAGGATACGAAGAGATGTGATCTGATCCTCGAGTCCGGCGAGCGCATTGATGACATTCGGCATGGACAGGTTTCCCTCGAGATCGATGAAGAAGCGATACTCGAACGGCTTCTCCGGAATCGGTCGGGACTGGATCATCAGCATATTGACATCATTAAATATGAAATTACCCAGTGCGTTATAGAGCGCACCTGGTTTATGTGCTGTCTCGAAGCAGATACTGATCTTCTCTGCCCCCGCTGTGTAGACGCGCTCACGTCCGAGCACGATGAAGCGGGTCGTGTTGCTCTTTTCCTGGTTGACCCCACGCTGGAGAATCGTCAGTCCATACAGCTCCGCAGAGAGCTCGGAAGCGAGTGCCGCGATGCCCGGATCCTGATGATCCCGAACGTACGCTGCCGCGACTGCGGTGTTCAGCACCGGCACCGCCTCGATGTTCGGATGTGCCTCCAGAAAAGCTGCACACTGTCCGAGTGCCTGCGGATGTGAGTAGATCCGCTTCAGTCCGTCCATGCTGGCGCCCGCCACACTCATCAGCGCATGCTCCACATGAAGGTCCACCTCCTCGACGATGGCGAGCGCCGGATAGCGCACCAGAAGGTCGAAAATATCCGACACCGCGCCATGGCTCGAGTTCTCGATCGGAAGCACCGCGTAGTCCGCCTGTCCCTCCACGACCTCGTCCATGGCATTCTTCCAGGTCTTCACATGGCGAAGTGCCGTCTCTGTGCCGAAGCACTGCCGTGCCGCAAGATGGGCATACGCACCCTCGACACCCTGGTAGACGACGCGCTTTCCACTCTTCGGAATCGCATCGAGCTTCTCGAAATCCGCGCGGAAGGTCTTTCCATGTGCAGACAGAATACCGAACTGCCGGCGTCTCGAAATCGTCATCATCTGCTGATAGAGCTCCCGGATCGCCTTCCGGTCGAAATCCGTATCAAGATAGGACGCTACCGTATCGAGCTTCTGCTCCTCCCGTACCGGATCAAATACCGCCTTCCCGGTTTCGATCTTATACTCAGCGACCTGCTCGCAGAGGTCCATCCGCTGCTTATAAAGCTCCGTAATCTGACGATCCAGCACATCGAGCTGGTCTCGAATCTGTAAAAGTGCGTTTTTTTCTTCCATGTAATGATCCTTCTAGTCTTTCTCTTCTGTCAGCAGTGCCTGGATGTCCGCCTTCACCTGCGCCTGCACATAGGCACCGATATGCTTCTGCGCCTCTTCACTGAGGTTCTTCACCTCGATCGGCGCACCGATACGTACCTTCACATGCTGCGGCTTAATCGCCGGGAACTGTGCCTCCAGAATATTTCTTGTGTTGATCATCGATACCGGTACGATCTTGCATCCCGTCTTCTCGGCGATTTTAAAGGAGCCCTCCTTAAAGGTCTCCATATCGAGCTCGGTCTCTCCTTCGGAACGGGTCCCTTCCGGGTAGATCCAGATGGACTGTCCCTCCCGCACCTGCTTTATGGCCGTGATGATGACCTTCAGGGACTGCTTCAGATTATTGCGATCGATGAAGAGGCAGCCGAGCTCGTCCATCCAGCGCTTCAGCGGCCGGATCTTCTCGATCTCCGCCTTCGCGATGAAGCCGGTCGGACGATCCACGAGGGTATAGGCGATGATGACATCGAAATACGAGCGGTGATTACCGACGAACAGGACGCCCTCGTCCTTCGGAATCGAGGTCAGATTTTCCATCCCCTCGACCTCCACCGTCACGTGGGCTGTTTTCAGAATCTTCCGGAAGATGCCCTGCACGAGCGGCAGGGTATACTCTGCGCGCTTCTTCGGGTCCTGGATGGCCTCGACCTTTCTCCTGTAGTAGAGACTGCCGAGGGTCAGAAAAAACAGTACATGTGCTAAAACTGCAATGGTATACAGCATATTTACTCCTTAATTTACAGTACATCCGAAAAATGCGGACGAAGCTTACGGAAAAACGAGAGGCCGACGAAAAAGATCATGAGCGTCACCACCCAGAAGTAGATGCCGAGGGTCGGACGCATCCAGAACCCGGCGCCGGTCAGCATGGAATCACGATACCCTGCCACGATATAGTAGAGCGGATTCAGCTTCAGCAGGGTGCCGACCCATGGCGCACGGCTCGTAAAGAGGGTTTCATCGTACATGATCGGGCACATCCAGATACCGAACTGGAGGCAGATCCCGACGATCTGCTGCATGTCCTTGAAGAAGACATTGATCGCACTCGTGAGATAACCGAGGCCCAGCCCCAGTACAGAGGCCGCGAAGCTGTAGTAGATGATCTGAAGCCAGCTGATCATCGGGGTCTTACCGGACACGAAAAAGGTGACCAGCATGATCACGATGAAGCAGAGGTGAACAAAAAAGCAGGACGCGAGCTTGATGATCGGAAGGAGCTCCACCGGGAAGACGACCTTCTTCACGAGGTAGCTGTACTCCTGCAGGATGCCGGTCAGGTTGTTGAGGCATTCACTGAAGAAGAACCAGGGCACGAGGCCCGGGATCAGCCAGATCACGTAGCTCGTGTTCGGCACCGGCGGTGCGGACTTGAAGCCATAGGGTCCGAAGATAAACGCATAGATGGTCACCGTCGCAAGCGGCTGGAGAAACATCCAGATGATGCCGAAGTAGGAGCCGACGAAACGCTTCCGGAAATCGGACTTTGCGAGGTCCAGGATCATCCGGCGCTTCTCGGCCATGTGCTGTAGTAATTCGATAAATGCTTTCATGTATAGTTTATTCTTTCCATCTTCCGGGGGATACACATCGGCCGGAAGCACTCTCTTTCCTAAAATCGATGTTCCATATGAACACTTTATTATACCACCTTTCAGGCCCGCTGCACAACGGTGAGGAAGCAGCCGAGGAGCACGAGCGCATCCATCAGCATCATCACGCTGAGCAGCAGTGCATCGAGGTCGATGCCGACGCGGCCGATCGCCCGCAGGCGATGGAGGCGTGGTGTACGAAACGCCAGCAGCAGAACCGGAAGGAACGGCAGAAAATAGCGTCCCTGCACACCCAGGATATAGAAGGTGTCCGCCGGTGTATAGGCGAGCAGCATGCTGACCATCAGGATGACGCCGAGCAGCAGGAACACGAAGACCATCCAGATTCGACGCGGGATCGTCAGTGCCGGTTCCTCCCGGCGTCCGGTGATGGCCAGCAGCAGTGTACCTGTCCAGAAGAGTACAAGCATCGGCATCGGTGTCGCCAGTCCCTGGTCGAAGGCACCGAGCCACATGCCGACGGTCGTCCCGAGGAACTGTCCGCCCAGAATCTGGAGCGTATTCCGGATGATGCGGAACACGAGTGTTCGGTCATGGATGAGCTCGGCGAGGTCATGCAGCTTCACCGTGTTCACGTCGCCGGAAGAGGTGAATTCCGGTGCCTGTGTCACGCCGGAAGCATTGACATAACGGAGGACCTCCCGGAAATTCACGAGAAGGATGGAGCCGACGATCAGCGCCCCGATGAGAAGCACGGACAGGATCCACTTCGGCCACGGCTTCGTCCCCCACTTCCGGACCGGAATCAGGAGGCAGAGGAGGAAGAGCGTCGCGTAGATCATCTTGCACGGGGACAGCAGCAGCGCGAGGACGGAAAGCTCGATCACGTTTCTCCGCGTGATGCCGGCCGCCGGTTTCGCGAGGGCGAGGTCGAGGATCACGGCGATCAAGTTGAAGCTGAGTGCGATGATGTAGCTGTCGTAGCTGTAGCTGCCGGCGAGCTCGAGGGTCATCGGAAAGAGCGAGATCGCGAAAAAGAGTTCTTTCCCGATCGGCGTACGGCGGACGGTCATCGCGCCGAGGGTCGTAAACAGAAGGAGATTCATGAAGCGGCCGAGCAGCACGAGGCCGATGGCGCTGAGCTTCAGAAGGCGAGCGAGGGTGATGCCGAGCGCCGGCAGGAGGTAGGCGCACGGGGTCGTCTTCACCGGCTGCTGCAGCGTGATGCTGGCCCCGGTCTCCGTCGCGCGGAAAAGGCCCTTCTCATGCATCGCTTCATACACCGAGCGGTCGAGGGTCTGTCCGAGGACCGTCGCTTTACACGGATCGTTGTCGCCCGGCCAGTTGACGAGGTACTCGTCCTCCTGGCGGATGCGGACGTGGCCGTCTTCATCCCGGACCGGCTGCCCCATGATCTGATTTGACAGCGCGTAGGCCCCGGTGAAGTGCAGGATCTCGTCCGGCGCGGAGAGCGGCGGAAGTGTGCACATGAAAACAAGCCCCATGGAGAACACCGCGATGAAGTAGATCTGGTGAAGCTTCCATCTCGATTTTTTAAACAGGCAGAGGCAGGTCGCGATGATCACCAGCAGGGCGATGATCAGACCGACGAAACGGTAGATCAGGAACTGATCACCGGTGCCGATGAAACTCTGAAAAAGCTGCAACATATAAGTCCTTCTTAAATTATTCTCGGACGGAAACCGGAGATGCAGCCCGCTACTCACTTAGTTCAAAGTACAGAACCCGTCGAAGTGTCCGTGGCTGCCATCACAGGCAAGCCTGTATGTCAGTCACGGACACTTCGGCAGAACCTGTTCTTTGAATGCGCAATTAAGCGGGCTGCATCTCCGGTTTCCTGTGTGTGACAACATTTATAAACGAAGTCATTTTACTATATATTGCGCATTCAGGCAATTTTTACTACATTAATGATAATGACTATAGAAATGGAAAAGAAAAATGGGAACTTCCTCGAAGCGTTTATACTATCTTGATTCTTTGAAATATGTTTTCTGTCTGATGATTTTCTGGGCGCATCTGGCGGGGGTGTTCTGGACGTTGTGTGATCCGCGGCCGGAGCTTCGGCGGGAGCTGCAGTTACTGTTTACATATCCGCTGTCGGTGCTGGTGGATTCGAGTCTCGCGCTGTATGGTTTCTGCATCCTGTCCGGTTATCTTGCGTCCTTCAAGCGGACGACAGCGCGGAATCTGCTGCCACAGCTGCTGGCGCGCTATCTTCGCTTCGTGGTTCCGTTTTTCTTCATCAATCTCGTCGCGTTTCTCCTATACTATACCGTGGGCTACCCGACGGCGAAGGCGTCTGCACTGCTGCACAACGCCTGGCTCGCGACCTATTACACGCATGCACCGACCATCCCGGAGCTGCTCCGCGCCACCTTCACCCTGAACGGGGATCTGAACGGTCCGCTCTGGATGATGAAGTACATCCTGCTCGGCACCTGCATCATTTATATATACAATGCGATCGAGGGCTCACTTCAGCTGCGTATACATGGCGCACAGCATAGCGGCACCACTCCTGCCCAGGATGCCAATGCAGGCGACCGGAACGTCGTAACCGGAGACGTCTGCGCCCGTGCCGGGCAGCTGCCGCTCCGCCTGTTCCAGTTCGGCTGCCTTGTGGTCTTCGTATACAGCTTTTTCCATCTGCCGGAGCCGAACTTCTTCCATGTGCATCTCGTCCTGTTGGGCGTGCTTCTTCGAAAGCTGGATGATGCACTGAAGGCGTGGCTTACGCAGCACGAAAAGAGCGGACACCCGCTGCTCCGCTTCTTCTTTCTGCTGCTCGTGCTGCTTCCGATTGCACTGGATGCCGGTGGATTGCAGCGCGTGCTGTATCCGTTTTTCCGTGCACACTGTCCGGCGATCGCCCCGGTGTTTATCTGGAACGCTTACTGGGTCATGCTCTTCAGCTTCAGCCTCATCGTCGGCGTCATGAACTGCCCGCCGCTCCAGCGTGTACTCGAGTGGGCTCCGCTGAAGCGTGTCGCGCCGATGAACTTCGCGGTATACCTCGTACACTTCCCGCTCATCGCGAGTCTGTCACTCCATCTCTACCTCCGTCTCGTGAATCGCATCTCCTACTCGAAGGTGTTCGTGATCCTCACGGTGGTAAGCTTCGCAGCCCTCTTCCTCACATCCTGGCTCTATGAGCAGAGCATAGGGAAGCTTCAGGATAAAATCGTAAAAAAAATCACCGCGCGCCTCGCAAAGTGACCGGAAAGGAAACATATCATGCAGATCAGTCTATTACTTGCGCTTCAGATTCTGAAGCTGTTTGCCATCATGCTGATGGGCTACGCCATCGTGAAGCTCGGTCTTTTAAAGGCCTCCGACAGTAAAGCGCTGTCGGTCGTGCTCGTCTATCTCATCATGCCCTGTGTCATCATCAACGCCTTCCAGGTGGAGGCAACGCCAGAGGTGCAAAAAGGTCTGGCACTGGCCTGTGTAGCCGCTGTAGCCGTTCATATCCTGTTTCTCATCATCACGATCCCACTGCGGAAGCTGCTGCACCTGAACGCCATCGAGCAGGCGAGCTGTATCTATCCGAACGCCGGCATCCTCGTCATCCCACTGGTGCAGGTGCTCCTCGGGCAGGAGTACGTCATCTACTGCAGTGCCTTCGTGGCGATCCAGCTCATCCTCCTCTGGAGCCATGGCAAGTTCCTGCTCTGTGAGGAAAAGAAAATCGACTGGAAAAAGGTGCTGCTGAACGTAAACATCCTCTCGATCCTCGTCGGTGTCATCCTCTTCCTTCTGCACATCGAGCTGCCGGGCAGTGTCCAGGATGTCCTCGTGATGATGAACAACATGATCGGCCCGACCGGCATGATCCTCGCCGGCATGGCTATCGCCGAAACGCCACTGAAGCGCATCGTACTGACACGGCACAACTATGTGACCGTCGTGCTGCGCCTCATGGTTTATCCGCTCCTCACACTGCTTCTTATGAAGCCGTTCCTCGATCTCGCGCAGATACCACATGCCGACGCCATCCTGCTCACCGTCTTCCTGCCGTCCATCACACCGGCCTGTGCCACCATCACCTCGATGGCTCAGCTGTATGACCGCGACGCCGCTTACGCAAGCTCGCTCTACGTCCTCACGACACTGCTCTCGATCTTCACCATGCCGTGCATGGTCTTCTTATATGAAACGCTCATCTGAGCCGTAACAGTTCAGACACCCTAGATCAGATGGATCTATCCAATCCAAGGCAATTTTGAAATTACTGGATATGTTTTCCGCCCGGAATAGTCGACGGTGTGAAATAAAAATGATGTCATGAAAAAACGCCTCACCGTAGTGGGGCGTTTTTTATATAGAGATCAGGCCAATGTCTCCGACGGGAGCTCATCATGCCTTCTTCACGATTCTCTCGAAATCCGATGCCGATTGACAAAGGACGGCAGGGACGAGAACCGGTAAAATTAAGCCTGCTTTTTCTTGCGGTTGTAGTTAATCAGGCTGCCGCAGCGGATAATCTCCTTTTCCTCGTCTGTCAGCGGCTCAATGGCGAGGGCGATGGGCCTGATGGTCTCGCCCATGACATAGGCGGAGATATGGTTCATATCGCCTTCCAGCGCGGCACGGATGTTCGGGACGAAGATGTAATCGTCGTCAGCAAAGGCTTCCTCGTCACGGGTGACGAATGGTACCATGCCCCAGTTGATGCAGTTGGAGCGATAGCGCTTGGTGGCGTACTCCCTGGTGATGTTTGCGCCGCCCAGCAGCACACGCTGGCAGGAAGCCGCCTGTTCCCGGGCGGAGCCGTCGCCTGGCTTCACGGCGTAAATGGTGCTGGACAGGTCGACACTCTAGTCAGAGACCGTCTCGAAGCCGGAGATGGTGCGTACCTGCTCCAGAATCACCTGAACCTCGGTTGGGCAGGTACCGGCCTTGCGCGCCTGTTCGTTCGCCATGACCGCCTTAGCCTTGGCAACGTAACCAGGAACACGGCGGCTCAGGGTGAACTCCGCGAGACCCATAGGGTTGGAGCGGAAGGAGCCGGTTTCACCGGATGGAATCAGCTCGTCGGTGGTGGTGACAGGATCGGTGATGTAGGCGCAGACCTTCAGCAGCATATGTTCGTTCAGCGCAGGCATCTCTGGCCAGTCCTTGATGTTCGGACCACAGACCAGCTTCTCGTTCAGCTTGCCCCTACCGAAGCCCTGGTAAACCCGGTGCTCATAAGCAGTAGAATCGAAGTCAAATTCAGGGCAGTCAAACGTGTAGCCTACCTCATCGGCGGCGGTGATGCGACCACCGTTGGCGGCGGATACGGCAATAGAACGGGCATCCATCAGGGCGACGGAGGAAATCTGACCGTTGCCAGGCTTGGAGCCTTCCCGGTTCGGGAAGTTGCGGGTGGTGTGCCGGATGGCAAGCTGACCATGGGCTGGGGTATCGCCTGCGCCAAAGCATGGGCCGCAGAAAGCTGTCCGCACGGTGGCGCCTGCGGCAATCAACTTCTCGATAGCACCCTTGCGCAGCAGATCCATCATAACTGCCTGAGAGCTTGGGTATACGCCCAGAGCGAAGACATCGGTGCCGGTGCTCTTGCCGTTCAGCAGATAAGCAGCCTCCATAATATTGGAATAAGTGCCGCCGGCGCAGCCGGCGATGGTTCCCTGATCGGCGTACAGCGCGCCGTCATGCACCTTTTCCCACAGATTCAGGTGGAGGTCAGGGTTCTTAATCAGCTTCTTGCAGTCCTCCTCCACCATGTGGAGAATGTCGTTCATATTGGCATTCAGTTCTCGGATTTCAAAGCCGTTGCTAGGATGGAAAGGCAGGGCGATCATGCTGTGGATGGTGGAAAGGTCGATGTAGATGCAGCCGTCGTAGTAAGCAACATTCCCTGGATTCAGCTCCTGATAGTCATCGCCCCGACCGTGACGGGTCAGGTAGGTTTTGGTATCTTCGTCCGTGCGCCAGATGGAGGACAGGCAGGTGGTCTCGGTGGTCATCACATCGATGCCGTTGCGGTAGTCGGTGGACATGGAGGAAACGCCCGGACCCACGAACTCCATAACCTTATTCTTCACATAGCCGTTTTTGAACACAGCGGATACGATGGCGATGGCGATATCCTGAGGGCCAATGCCAGGGCGAGGCTTGCCGTCCAGGTACACGCAGACTACTTCCGGGTACTTGCTGTCCCAGGTCTGCTCAAGAATCTGCTTGACCAGCTCGCCGCCGCCTTCGCCCACAGCCATGGTGCCCAACGCGCCGTAGCGGGTGTGAGAGTCGGAGCCCAGAATCATCTTGCCGCCACCGGCCACGGCTTCGCGCATATACTGATGAATCACGCCCATGTGCGGTGGCAGGTAGATACCGCCGAATTTCTTACAGGCAGTCAGACCGAATAGATGGTCATCCTCGTTGATGGTGCCGCCCACGGCGCACAGGCTGTTGTGACAGCAGGTCAGCACATAGGGCAGTGGGAACTTGTCGAGACCCGAAGCCCGGGCGGTCTGGATGATGCCCACGTAGGTCAGGTCATGACTGGTGATAGCATCAAACCTGATTTTCAGATTGTCGGGATCGTCGCTTACGTTGTGGGACTGGAGGATGCCGTAGGTGATGGTGCTTTTCTTCGCGTCTTCCTTCGTGACATTCACCTGTCCCTGCGCTTCCTTTTCGAGAACCAGGGTCTTGCCGTTCAGTAGATACACGCCGGAATCGTACAGTGTTACCATAATTGCTGCTCCTTTGTTCAAATATCCAGCGATTCGCTCCGCCGGTGTTTTTTCTTGCGCAATCATCATAACATTCCCCCATATGGAACGAAAATTCATAATTTCCATTTTAACTATTCATTACAAGAATAGTGCAAACTGTCTGATTCTTGTGCAATCTGCTCAAATTCTGGCGCTGTTTGTCTGGAGAAATCTGTCTGATTTGTAGGAAATGTGAATTTCTTTCTGAGAAAACAATTCTGGTTTCAATTTTTGAAATTTTCATTCCCAATAGCTATTGTTTTGATGGAAAACATGATTTTTACAAATAGTTTCTTGCGCGCTATAGTGATCTCAGGCAAAAACGAAACAGAAACATAACAAAGGAGGCCATTACAATGAACAACGTGAAACGCACCCTTCCCGTCTCCATTCTTCGGGGCGGCACCAGCAAGGGCGTATACATTATGGAAAAGGATCTTCCCAAGGACCAGGCCCTCTGGGAGCCGCTGCTACTGAAGCTGATGGGTAGCCCGGACAAGAAACAGATCAACGGTCTGGGCGGCGCACAGTCTGTCACCAGCAAGGTAGCCATCATTAAAAAGTCCGATCGTCTCGACGCGGATGTGGATTACACCTTCGCCCAGGTCAGCGTGGACAAGCCCCTGGTGAGCTACAAAGGTAACTGCGGAAACATTTCCTCTGGCGTCGGTCCCTTCGCCATTGAGAAGGGGCTGATCGAGGCAAAGGAGGGGATCACCTCCGTTCGCATCTACAATACCAATACGGAAAAGATCATCGTTGCCGACGTCCAGACCCAAAACGGTCAGGTAGTCTACGACGGCGACTTCGCCATCGCCGGTGTTCCCGGAACCGCCAGCCCTAGTAAGCTGAAATTCCTGGAGCCTGCAGGCACCCTTGGCCACGGGCTGCTGCCCACCGGAAATGCAGTTGACATTCTGGCGGTTCCAGGTTATGGGAAAGTAGAAGTATCCATCGTGGATGCCGCCAATCCGCTGGTGTTCGTCAAGGCAAAGGATTTGGGACTCACTGGCCGGGAAAATCCTGAGGAACTGAATGCCAACGCTGAAAAGCTGGATCTACTGGAAGCCGTCCGTGGCTTGGCTGCAGTGAAGCTTGGCTTGATTGAGGATTACACCCGCTCTGCCTGGGAAACACCGGGCATTCCGAAGATGACCTTTGTTGGCGAAGCGGAGGATTATGTCACTGCCGAGGGCGTTTGCATCGAAAAAAGCGCTGTTGACCTGCTCTCCCGGATGATGTCCATGCAGAAGGCTCACCCAAGCTATGCCATGACCGGCGCCATGTGCACCGCCGCCGCGGCAGTTGTTCCCGGCAGTGTGGTCAATCAGGTGCTGGCGCACGACACCGACACCCAGTTTATTCGCATCGGACACCCGAGCGGCATTCTGGAATGCGGTGTGGACTTTGAAGAAAACGGCGTTTGCCCCGTGATTATTGACACCTTCGGTTTCCGTACCGCGAACCTGCTGCTGGACGGAACTGCCTACATCTAATCTACAAGGAGAAGAAAAGATGGATTTTTCTGTTATCAGTCTCATTGTTCTGGTGGTCGTGGTCGCCATCGGCTTCATTAAAAAGGTTAACCTTGGTTTCTTGTCCTTGGGCGTTGCCTTCATTCTGGGTACCTGCGGCGGTATGAGCGCCAAGGAAATCGCCAACGGCTTCAGCGCGTCCATGTTCGTCACGCTGGTAGGTGTTACCTTCCTCTTCGGCATGGCCTCCGCCAACGGCACTCTGGAGCTGTTCTCCAAAAAGGTCGTGGCGCTCGTGGGCAAGAACACCGTCCTGATTCCTGTTCTGATGTTTTTCCTGTCCGCTTTTATCTCCGCCATCGGTCCTGGTCACATTGCCGCCGGCATCCTGATGACCACCTTCGCCATGTACCTGGCCTTTGAAATGGACATTAACCCTATTGCAACTGCCCTGTTCGCTAAGCTGGGGGCCAACGCGGGCTGTGCTTCCCCCCTGTCTCTCACCGGCGTGCTGGCAAAAAGCCTAGGCGAGCCTCTGGGCTACACCGGCTTTGGTCTGCACCTGTTCCTGACCACTCTGATCTCGGGCTTTATCTTCACTCTGATTCTGTACGTCGGTTTCAAGAGCTACAAGGTCAAGGCGGACAATCCCCTGAAGCTGTCCGAGATTCCTAAGTTCAACAAAGAGCAGCTTTGCACCATCGCAGCCATCATCGTCATGGTCATCTGCTGCATCGGCTTCCAGCTGGACACCGGTCTGTTCGCCTTCGTCGCCGCCTCCGTGCTGATTCTGCTGGGTTGCGCCGATGAAAAGAAGGCCATCAAGAGCATCCCTTGGGGCACGCTGGTGTTCATCTGTGGCGTGGGCGCGCTCATTAACGTCATCAAGAAGCTAGGCGGCATTGATCTGATCTCCAACTTCCTGACCGGCCTTATGACCGAAGGCACCGCCACGCCTATCCTCGCGGCTACCTCGGGCATCCTCAGCTGGGTCAGCTCCACCACTGGCGTGGTTATGCCTGCGCTGTTCCCTATTGCTGCCGATGTGGCTACCAAGTTCTCTGGTTCCGTCAACTTTGTGGAGCTGATCTCCGCCATCGTCGCCACCTCCTTCGCCGCCGCTATCAGCCCGCTGTCTACCGGTGGTGCCATCATCATGTCGTCGTACTCCGCTGCTCGGGAGACCTCCAACGAGGAGATGAACAGGATGTTCAAGCAACTGTTCCTGCTGAGCGTCGCCAACGTGGCGGTGAACGTGCTGCTGAGCGTACTGGGCGTGTTCAACCTGTTCGGACTGTTCTATTAAGCATCCATATACGAAACAAAACGCACCGCCGATCAGGCGGTGCGTTTTACGATTATGTAAAGTTCTTAACGATGGTGATGTACTCCCGGGCATGGTAAGGCAGGTAGCTGTTTTTTCGAAACGCCGCTACGAAATCCACCGTGGTGCAGGGGTCGCCCACGGAAAAGCAGACCACAGGATCGGACTGGGTGATGTGACGCAGGTGGGCCTCCGTAACAAAGAAGCAGCCGTAGCCCTTTCCCGCCAGCTGTACAGCCGCTGGGATATTACTGGTTTCCAGCTTCACATTTGGGATGAAATTGGACTTGCGGCACAGCTGGTCCACCGTTTCTCGGGTGCGCTGACCGGGAATCTGCATGATGAAAGGCTCATCCTTTAATTGCTGCAAATCCATCCACGGGTATTTGCAGCCCTCCCGTACACGTCCGCTGTGGGCAAGGGGGTGATTCGCCGCCATGACCACCAGAACTTCCTCATGCTTGATGACCTCGTAATCGATGTCCGGGCTTTTGATAGGCAGATTGAAAAATGCCAGATCGGTTTCACCATTCAGGAGCATCCCCTCCAGCTTACCGGAGTGCTCCTCCACCACGTCCAGACGGACGTTGGGGTACATCTGATTGAACACCGGCAGAGTGCAGGGCAGCATATACGCACCTCGCATGGTGGGAAAAGCGATTTTCAGGGAACCATGGTTATTCTTGATGATATCGTTCATTTCCTGATCCAATTCCTTTTTCAGGTTCAGGATTTCTGTCGCCTTTGCCACATACCGCTCCCCTGCGTAGGTCAGCACGAATTTATGCCCCAGCTTGCGGAACAGCTTCTGCCCCATCTGGTGTTCCAGAGACTGCAAAAATTTCGTCAGTGTGGGCTGGGTGATATACAGCGCGTCGGCTGCTTTTGTTATATTCTGATATTTGGCGATGGCAAGAACATAAGATAAGTCCCGGAAATCCACGAAAATCGCTCCTTTTCTTTTTTCTCAGTATAGCATGGGATATTTGCACCGTCGATGATTTCAAAAAGAAAAATAGTCAAGGTTTTGCTGTTGCTTCATTATATAAAACACTCGTCTGAGCCGGGGCAATTTGACTAAAAAGCCACGCCGGTGTTGACAGACGGATGAAATTCTCAAAATCAGCATTGCCCATGTTGTCAGATGACCAGGTTATAGTAAATAACGGCAGTCTGCCCCACGATCGGTGAACACCGTTCGTGGGGCAGACTGCGTTATTTACTATTTAATTGGAAATCAGATTTACTGTGGTTCACCCTGGCCGGCTGCGGCAGCGGATTCTGCTTCCTTCACGGCCTGCTCTTCCGCGGCGCGTGCAGCAGCATCCTGCTGTGCGGTTACGACCGGATCGGTCGGATCGTAGGTCTGCTCTCTCGGAATCGGCTGCTCGATGGCATCCTTCTCAACCGGGCCCTTATCCCACATGTCGTTGTAGATGATGACTGGTGTGCCATTTCCACAGTTGTTGTAGATCCATGCACAATCCACTGCCTTCAGACGGATGCATCCACCGGAAACCGCGTCATCCATGTAGTTATAGTTGATGGCGTCGAGCGTGTTGTGATCCGGTGAGCTGTAGAGCAGCGAGTGGAGCAGGTACGGTCCGTTAAAGCGGCTCAGGAACTGGCAGTAGCAGCCCTTATGCATGAAGTGCCATCTGTACTTCGCGTAGATCTTGAAGGAGCCGAGCGGTGTATCGGTACCGACGGTGACCATCAGGGTCTTGTACGGGATAGTGAAGTTACCGTTTTCGTCCTTCGTCATGACATAGGCGGTTCGGGTCGCCTTATTGATGCGGATCGCGTAGCTGGACTGTGCGCCCATGACGCCAGAGAGATCCTTCAGTGCGACACCCTTCTCGTCAAAGTAGATGTTGTAGCCATCGACAGCGTGCCAGCCGGTCACCGCGACACCATCGACGAAGTAGTACTGGTTCGAATCCTCATCGAAGCCCCAGCCGGTATAAGCACGGCCATCACCGGTGATGTAGCGTGCGCCCTCCGAGGTGATGATGACACCCTCGTTGTTTGCATTGTCCAGCGGCTTGGTGGTCTCATACGGGAACTGAACGTCCTTGCGCCAGTATGCAATCTTGATTGCACAGATGTAGCGGTTCGGATCACCGATGACGCCGACGGCCTGGCCCTCACGTGCCCAGTCGGTGACGGTACCGTCATTCAGGACGGCTCTGTAGTACAGGGTGCCGTACTTGTGAGAGTTACCCTTTACACGAAGCTGCATCGCAGATACGATGCCCTGGTTCGGTGTGTTCTCCTTCGATGCGGCCCATGGACCCCAGCCGACGGTAGCATTATAGGTTCTGTAGTACCAGCGTGCGATGCCGGCGTGCTCCAGATAGAAGCTGGTGAAGCCGTTCGGTGCATAGGCGAAGGACTCGTTCTGTACGGTGGTCGCCCAGTCGATACGGTTTCCGTTCGCATCCTTAATAAAATAGGTGCCGAGCGGGATCAGGTTGAGTACCGGATCGGCCTGCATGTCACCGCTGCTGTCGACGGTCATGTATGGACGGATCGTGTCCACAACCGGATTGATCTTCGGCAAAATCTTGTTTCCGGTGCTGGCTGTCATACCGCTCGTAGCGGCTGCAGTATCAGTCGTGGTCTGTGCAGCACCCGGCAGAACGGTGCCCGGTGCGGTGGTGTCGGAAGGAACGACTGTGCTGGCAGGTGCCTGTGTATCGGTCGGTGCCGCCGTAACCGTCGTATTCTGATTTGAGAAATCAACGGTAGCGGTGGTACCTGCGTCATGGATCTCGAACTGAGGGGCCAGGTTATCGCCTGGTGTTGCAGCGAGGGTGGTCAGCGGCTGCGCCATCATCATAGCGGCAGCGGCCACGATCGCAAGTGTGCGCTTCATACTCATGTATTAAATCCTCCAAGATTTAAAATGGTTAAATTTTCTGCCTAAAAGATAACACAAAAGCCGGGCGCTTTCCACCCCGGGTTTACATTTTAAAAGCAATATTATAGAATCGTAACGAGTTCGTCAGAATGTCGAAATTTCCTAGGAAATTCGTAATTTTTACATCGACGGAGCCGCATCTGCGGCAGGAGAGAAATCATGAGTGATTCAAAAATCATCAACGTCACGCGCGCCAGTCTGCCGCCGCTTTCCGAGTACGAGGAGCTGCTGCAGCACATCTGGGATACAGCGTGGCTTACCAATATGGGCGAGTACCACGAGACGCTGCGGGCGAAGCTTCAGGACTATCTGAAGGTCGGCTCGGTGCAGCTCTTCGTGAACGGACACAGTGCACTGGAGTTTCTGCTGCAGGCGATGGACCTCCACGGCGAGGTCATCACGACGCCGTTTTCCTTCGCCTCCACGACCCATGCAATCGTACGGAACGGCCTCACGCCGGTCTTCTGCGATATCAATATGCGGGACTACACGATCGATGTCGATCAGCTCGAGTCCCTGATCACCGAGCGCACCAGTGCCATCGTGCCGGTGCATGTCTATGGAAACATCTGTGATGTGCAGCGTATCCAGGAGATCGCAGACCGTCATCATCTGAAGGTCATCTATGATGCCGCCCATACCTTCGGCGAGGAGCTGGACGGACAGGGTGTCGGTACCTTCGGGGATGCCTCGATGTTTTCCTTCCATGCGACGAAGGTCTTCAATTCCATCGAGGGTGGTGCCGTCACGACCGGAAAGCCAGATCCGGCACTGATGGAGAAGCTCTATGAGCTGAAAAACTTCGGTATCCTCGGGCAGGAGGAGGTCGCATCGGTCGGTGGAAACGGAAAGATGAACGAGTTTGCGGCGGCGATGGGCCTCTGCAATCTGCGTCATGTGGACGAGTACATCGCAAAGCGGAAACTCGTGTTCGAGCGCTACCGCGATCATCTCGCGGATGTGCCGGGCATCGTTTTCCCGGAGATTCCGGCGAATGTAAAGTCGAACTATGCCTATATGCCGGTACGCTTCCATGACTATAAGTATACGCGGGACGAGATCTTCGACCGTCTGAAGGCGGAAAATATCCGTGCCCGGAAGTACTTCTATCCTTGCATCAATGCCTACAGCTGTTACCAGGATCGCTACGACGTGAAGGATACGCCACATGCACTGCTGGTGAGCCAGGAGATCCTAACCCTTCCGATGTATCCTGACCTCGCGCTCGAGGATGTGGACCGGATCTGCAGCATTGTACTCGGGTAGAGAACCGCAACCGTTGCATGGAGGCACGACCGGAGCCACTGCCGCATGCAGGGCTCAGAAGATAGATGCCGCGGGATAAGCGCGGTGAGAAAGGCAATCATATGAATACAACACAACGTACCGCCCTGGTCACGGCGATCGGCTCCTTCAGTGCCGACGCGGTGATCCGGACACTGCGTCAGGAGGGCTGGCGTATCATCGGCACGGATATATATGAAGCAGACTGGGTGGCGGCCTCCCTCATGGTGGACGCCTTTTATCAGGCACCGTATGCGAGTGAGGAGGAGAAGTACATCGACTTTATCCGGGACATCTGCACCCGGGAGCAGGTCAGCCGTATCCTGCCACTCATCGATGTGGAGGTCGATGCACTGAATCGGCATCGTGCGGAGATCGAGACCGGGGACTGCCGGATTTGTATGTCGCCGGAGAAGAGCATCCGTATCCTGCGTGATAAATTCGAGATGAAGACGCTCGTGGACGGGGTGCTCGACGAGAGCCCGGAGGAGATTCGGACAGCGGTTCGGACGATTCCGACCGAGCGTGCATCGGAGATCGATTTTGAGACGGTCAGCTATCCGATCATCCTGAAGCCGGTCGATGGCCGCAGTTCCAGTGGGCTCTACCGCATCTACCAGGAGGATCAGCTCGGCTTCGCGTTTTCGAGTATCATGGACCCAACGAAGCTCGAGGATACCAGCCTCGAGCACTATCTCGTGCAGCCGATGATTAAAGGACATGTCATCACCGTGGATGTGATTCGTGATGCCGCCGGTCACTGTACAGCCGTTCCGCGTGAGGAGCTGCTGCGTACACCGAACGGCGCCGGCCTTTCGGTACGTGTGTTTGAGGATCCTGTACTGGAGGCAGCCTGCCGCGCGATCGCAGCGCGGGCAGAGATTCTCGGTTGTGTGAACTTCGAGTTCATCCGGGGCGAGGGCTCCGGCATCTACTATTTCATCGAGTGTAATCCACGCTTCGCGGGCGGTGTCGCCTTCACGGAGCTCGCGGAGGTACCGGCGGTGCATATGCACCTCGCGATCTTCGACGGCGCTGAAATCAGTGGAGAAGAGAAGCCGGTGACGGGCTTCATGACCAGAAAGTATCAGGAGTTCCGGATGTGAGATCCGCATGCCCGCTGCCGTAGCATCCTTAATCTATATCCATCGCCCGCAGTCAGGGCGTGGCTTGCCAGTGATGGCAGAAATGTTTTTAACGTATGAATGATGTAATACTTATCATCCCGGCGTACAACGAAGCCGGGAACCTCCCGCGGGTCATCGAGAACATCGAGGCGCAGGACTTTCCGATGGATTATGTGATCGTATCGGATGGCTCGACCGATGGCACGATCGCGCTCTGCGAGGAGAAGCACTATAACTATGTCGCTCTGCCGACGAACCTCGGTCTCGCGGGTTGCTTCCAGACCGGAATGCAGTATGCGGCACGCCGCGGCTACCGCTATGCGGTACAGTTCGACGGCGATGGTCAGCATCGTGCCGAGGATATCCGCGCGCTCTACGAGAAGATGCAGGAGGGGGACTACGATATCGTCCTCGGGTCCCGTTTCCTCGACCGGAAGAAGGGCGGCAGCATGCGGGAGATCGGTTCCCGCCTGATCACCGCTGCGATCCGCTTCACGACCGGCGTCCATGTGACGGACCCGACCTGCGGACTCCGGATGTACAGCCGCCGGATGATTTCCTGCTTCGCCTACCGCATGAACTACGGTCCGGAGCCGGATACGATTTCCTATCTCATGAAAAACGGTGCGCGCATCACGGAGGCTCCGATCCGGATCAACGATCGTCTGTCCGGTGAATCCTACCTGCGTCCGCTCACCGCAGCCCGCTACATGGCGCGCATGCTTGTGTCGATTCTGCTGGTGCAGGGCGCACGTGGGGATGCGGACATCGAACTGACGGGAAAACCGGCTGGTCCTGCGGATGTAGATCACACAACGAAATGAAGTATATGAAGAACGAAAACAATCAGAAAAAGGATTTTCTCTGGAACGCTGTCGGGAGTCTTCTCTACGCGCTGGCCTCCATCGTGCTCGCCTTTGCCGTCATCCGGATCGCCGGAGACGACGAGGGCGGTATTTTTGGTTTCGGCTTCTCTACCCTGGGACAGCAGATGTTCATCATCGCCTACTTCGGCATCCGCCCGTTTCATATCACGGACCGGACACCGGAATACAGCTTCGGTGATTACCTCGGCACCCGCCGCCTGACCTCACTGCTCGCGATTCTCGGAAGTCTCCTCTTCCTCGGCGTTCAGCTCGGCACGGGACAGTACAGCCTGCACAAGGCACTCATCCTCCTGCTGCTCGCCCTGTATAAGATCATCGACGGTTATGCCGATGTCTATGAGTCGGAGCTGCAGCGCCAGAACCTGCTGTACCGCAGCGGCCAGTCGCTCGCCTTCCGTACGAGCCTCTCGGTCGTGACCCTGCTCGGCAGCCTCGTCCTGATTGGCAGCCTGTTGCAGAGTGCCCTGCTCGCCGACCTCATGCAGCTCTTCGGCACCTGGGCCTTCGCGATCCGCGTGCTGCGCGCCTGCCCGAAGGGACAGCTCGATACCCGGTTCTCCTGGGCGCATGTCGGAACACTCCTTCGCAGCACGAGTCTTCTCTTCTTCGGCGTCTTCCTCGACTTCTACATCTTCTCCGCGTCGAAGTACGCGATCGATCGTCAGATGTCGAACGCAGATTCCGGCTTTTTCAACATCCTGTTCATGCCGACCTCCTTCATCTATCTGCTGGCGAACTTCCTGATCCGGCCAATGCTTACACGTCTGGCCGATCAGTTCACGGCGCGGGATACGGAGGGCTTCCGCGCCTCCGTCCAGCTTATGGTGAGGGCGGTCATGTGTCTCAGCCTCGGCATACTCGTGGCGACCCTGCTTCTCGGTCGCTGGGGCCTCGGTATCTTCGAGCTGATTCTGGGAGCGAGTGCGAGCGGTCGTCTCGTGCCGGCCTTCCCGTCCTTCCTGCTGATCATTCTCGGCGGCGCGCTTTATGCGATGGCGAATGTGATGTACTATATTCTCGTGACGGTGCGCGAGCAGCGACGGATCTTCCTGTGCTATCTTCTCACGACCGTACTGGCCTTCGTGAGCGCAGACCGTATGGTGGCGGCCCGGGGCATGCTTGGCGGGGCGATCAGCTATGTACTGCTGATGGGCGGACTGCTGGTGCTGTTCAGCGTCTTCGTTTTCGGCACGCTTCGGAGGATGCACACGGATAAGAAAGCCTGAATAAACGCGTCCTTTTCGACGACATGAGATCGAGCGAAAAGGTGAAACCTGCTTCGTGCGAAACCAGGTGGAAAGCAGGTACGATATTTTACGAAATGAGGAAACGACATGTACAGTGTGGATGTCATCATCCCGAGCTATAAGCCGGATCAGAAGCTTCGGAAGCTGCTGGAGCTGCTTCTCCGGCAGAGCTACCCGATACAGAAAATCATCATCATCAATACAGAGAAATCGCTTCTCGATCCGGCGCTGATTCCGGAGGATGCACGCATCTCGGTGACGCATATCCGGAAGGAAGCGTTCGACCACGGCGCGAGCCGGAACCTCGGCGTATCGAAGTCAGATGCCGAACTCTTCCTGCTGATGACCGAGGACGCCGTGCCGAAGGATACGACCATCGTCGAGAAACTGGTGCGTGTCTTTGAGACGGATCCGTATAAGGATGCGGCACCGCTGCCTGTAGATGTAATCACCGCGGAAACAGATGCTCCGGACGGGCATGCCGATGGAGACATTGGCCGAAGGAAGGTGTCCCGCGGCCCGATCGCTGCGGTCTACGGCCGGCAGCTCGCGACGAAGGAAAGCTCCTACGACGAGCAGTATGCGCGGCAGTTCAACTACCCGGCGCAGTCCTTCGTGAAGACACAGCAGGACATCGCGCGGCTCGGCATCAAGACCTACTTCGAGTCAAACGTCTGCTGCATGTACCGCCGCGACATCTTTGACCGGCTCGGCGGCTTCATCGATCATACGATTTTCAACGAGGATATGATCTACTGCGGGAAGCTCCTGCAGGCGGGCTATGCGAGTGCATACGAGGCCTCGGCGGAGGTTTACCACGCACATCACTACAGTGGCTGCCAGCAGTTCCACCGGAACTTCGACCTCGGCGTGTCGCAGGCGGATCACCCGGAGATCTTCGGCGGTCTCCGTTCGGAAGGCGAGGGCGTGAAGCTGGTGCTCGGCAATGCAAAGGACCTCATCCGTCATGGCCGCCTCCTCACCGTACCGAATCTCATCTGGAAATCGGGCTGCAAGTACCTCGGCTTCCGCATGGGCCGGAACTACCGGAAGCTGTCCCGCCGGATGGTGCTCCGCTGCACCATGAACCCGCGCTACTGGGCGCATGCAGATAATCGAAAGGAAGAAAAGCGATGATGACACCCCTGTTCCGCGTGGTGCTGGTCATAGTATCGATCGGCACACTCGCGACGGTTCTCAAACGAATACAGAAGGCGAAGCTTACGATCGAGGACTCCATTTTCTGGATTCTCCTCGCGATGATGTTCGTCGTCTTCGCCCTGTTCCCGATCGTGCCGGATACCCTGGCACGCCTGCTCGGCATCTACTCCACGGCGAACTTCCTCTTCCTCTTCATGATCTTCATCCTGCTCATGCGGATGTTCTCGATGAGCATGCGGATCAGCACCCTGGAGGATAAGATCCGGAAGCTCGTGCAGGAGCTCGCCCTCCGCGACAAGGATACGCGGGATGCGCTGACGGAAGCTGGGTGCGGATGTGGCAGCTCAACGCAAGCTGCGGATGCATCGTCCTCAACGAGCAGACGTGCAGAAAAGTGTATGGAGGAGAGAAACGAATGAAGACCACCGGACGAAGCCTCTACTGGGATATATTTAAAGGCCTCGCCATCATCATGATCGTCTTCGGTCATACCGGACATGGTGGTGCCTTCGTGTACCTCTTCCATCTCGAGCTGTTCTTCTTCGTGACCGGCTTCCTGTATAACGAGATGAAGTATGGCGACCAGCCCTTCACCTTCCTGCAGAAGCGCATCGAAGGAGCCTGGCCACGCTATACGGTCTACAGCATTTTCCTCGCACTCACGCATAACTATATGGTGAAGCACGGCCTGATGGCCCCGGGGACGGACGTGCACTACGCACTTCCTGAGATGCTGACCTCACTTTTCCACGGGATGATCTTCCAGTCCCCGGAGCTGCTCGCCGGACCGATGTGGTTCGTACCGGTGTGGATTCTCGGCGCGGCACTTTTCGGCGGCGTGGTGTGGCTGGCCCGCCGCATCGGACGCATGAAGGACGGCATCATCGTGCTCTGTGCTCTCCTCGGTATGGGCATCGGCTACTACTTCATCGGACAGAGCATCCGCCTGTTCTACGGCTTCGAGCTCTCGTTCTTCGTACTGCCGCTCTTCGCCGAGGGCTACTTCCTCCGGAAGTATGCCGGTGATTTCGCGACGAAGATCCGCGGGCCGCTCGCTCTCGGGCTGCTCGTCGTGAGCTTCATCGCACTGAAGCTCTTCGTGAAAAACGGCATCTGGTTCGACCTCTCTGCCCGCAGCGTGCACGGCGCCTGGTTCTTCGTCGGTACTGCCATCGGCACTGTCTTCACCCTGATGCTGACACTGCTGATTGAGAAACTCCCACCAAAAATTGGCGAAGTTCTCGCTTATATCGGCCGCCACAGCTTCGACATCATGGCCTTCCACATCTTCGTCTTCAAGATGCTCGATATGTTCCTCCGGAAGCTGTACTTCCGAAATCCCGCGATGGACCTGAGCGGCTACCCGTCGCCCCTGTCCGAACACTACTGGATCCTCTACACCCTCGTGCCCCTCGCCGTCTCCGTCCTCGCCGGATGGATCCTTGACCGCATCGGCGCACGGTGGAAGAACACGCACTAAGAAACATTTAGATACTGGAATATAACGCAGGCTGCCCCACGAAAGGTGTTTACCGATCGTGGGGCAGCCTGGTTTAAATTTGCATTCCTAATTATTCCAGATGCGAAATTTTCACCCCTAAGGCACTTAATTTTTGCCTTAATTCATTTACGTCAAGGTTAAATACGATGCCCTCCATATGCATATAGACAGCACCTTCTACATTGATCGATGTATCATCGATAAATACACATTCTTCAGGTTTAAGTGCAAACTCTTTTAAAAGCAGCTCATAAATCTGAGGATCCGGTTTCAGAAGCTTCACATCTGCCGAGATCATCGTTCCATCCATCAGCTGACTGGCTTCAACATTCTTCCAGTATGTATGATACCGAAGCCCTGCATTTGAGAGAAGGTATAGTTTATACTGATTCTTTTTTAATTCTCGAAGCAGATCCATCATACCGTCCACCGGAACCAGGGGTTCTTCCCATCGATCGATCAAATCACATGCAATCGACTGAAGTCTGTCCGGAAGCTCTGGAAGAATATGTTTTTTGGCCTGCACCTCATCCAGAACGCCACGATCCATCATCGCCCACTCTACAGTTCGAAAAACCCGGTTTCTAAGAATTTCTTTTTCTTTTTCAGAAACAGGATAGCGAGACAGAAACAGCTCCGGATCAAAACGGATGAGTACGTTTCCCATATCAAATACGATATTTTTAATCATGATGTTTCCTTTCCGTCATCGTGTCTTGATGGCTACAGTTCATCTCTATTTTCGCAGTGTTTAATACGATTTTATCTCGCTTCGTCTTCTCCGTCCATGACATTCAGAACGCTAAGCATTTATTTGAAGCCGACAATGCTGTATCAAAGCAGCCCAAAACAAAAATGATGCTAACAGTAAGCTCCCAAAATATCATCATGCCTATGGCGAGGAAACTGAAAAATTTCAACTACAGGCATGGTAAGCTCTGTATTCCCTTTTCTTCTATGCTATAATGATATGACTTTTAACAGAAGCCGCGGCAAAAACGTCCCACCCTCCGGTGGCATTTCCACATCCATTTTCATGCCGGTTTCTGACTTGCCATCATCTGAATCGAGGTATCTGTCTATGTCGACGTCGGAAACAACAATCACCCACACATACAGAAACGAGCCGACTATGCGCAACTCCCACTGCCGTACGCTGGTCGTGATTCCGAACTACAACGGTCTTCGCTTCCTGCCAGACTGCATGGAGGCGCTGTCCCGTCAGACGGTGACGGATTTTACGGTCCTCGTGATCGACAATGCTTCCGGCGGAGATGATATCACCTGGCTCCGCACATGGCAGGCGGAGGATCCTGCGCGGCGGCAGCTGCTTCTGAACGACGCGAATCTCGGTTTCTCCGGGGCGGTCAATCAGGGCATCCGCATAGCGATGGAGGCGCACTACGATTTCACGCTGCTGCTCAATAATGATACGAAGGTTCGTCCGGACTTCATCGAGGCGTTCGAGAAGCGCATGGACCAGGATTCGAAGGGGCGTGTCTTCGCCCTCTCCAGCAAGATGGTAAAGATGCATGATCCGCACGAAATCGATGATGCCGGTGATGCCTATACCCTCCTCGGCTGGCAGTTCCAGCACGGCCTCGGCGAGTGTGCGGAGAAGCCGGTATGGAACCGGGAAGCCGTCGTGTTCTCGGCCTGCGCCGGTGCCGCGATGTACCGCACCGCCCTCTTCCGGGAGGTCGGTCTCTTTGATGAGCATCACTTCGCCTACCTCGAGGACATCGACGTCTCCTACCGGGCACAGCTCTATGGTTACCGTGTGCTCTACTGCCCGACGGCCGTGGTGGAGCATGTCGGCTCCGGCACCAGCGGCTCGAAGTATAACGCCTTCAAGGTGCGGCTCAGCGCACGAAATTCCGTCTATCTTCTCTATAAGAACATGCCGGCGCTCATGCTTCTCGTGAATGTCCTCCCGCTCCTCCTCGGCTTCCTCGTGAAGCAGCTCTTTTTCTTCCGGAAGGGCTTCGGAAAGGAATATGCCGCGGGGCTTCTCGAGGGGATCCGCACCCGGAAGCAACTCGAAAAGGCCAAATTAAAAGAGGTACCGTTTTTACGATACCTCTCAATCGAGCTTCGGCTTATCTACCAGACGCTGGAGTACGTCCTGCAGCTAGGCCGTAAATATATTGCAAAGGCTCACGGTTAAAGGGGAGCGACAGCAGCAGGTAGACGATCACACCCGCCAGCATCTGAACAAGCAGCATCGGGAGCACCCCGAGCGGCAGTCGATGCAGGAGGTAGACCACGACACCCATCACGGCGGAGATGCCTGCACTCGGCAGGACATCGGCCCACTGCCGGAGCGGTCCGTAGCCGATCAGCGTCCGGTTCGGCCAGGCGTTGATGAAGGTACAGAGGTACTCATCCACCACCTTAAACAGAAGCATCGGCCAGATGCCGAGCGGTAAACTAAGCACCAGGATCACGATCCCGAGTGCTTTTTTTATGATTTCGAGCTTCAGGAAGAGATCCGAGCGTCCCATCGCGTTCATAACCTGCAGGTTAATGATGTGGATCGGATAGGTCGCATAGCTCACCGCGAGCAGTACGAGGTACGGGGCAGCCACCAGCCACTTCTCTGTGAGGAGCAGGGTCACCAGCGGCTCCGCCACTGCAGCGAGGCCCGCCATCATTGGAAAAAGCACGAAGGCGCTGAGCCGGATCGAGCGGCGTGCCATGCGCTGCAGCGTGTCCGGGTCATCCTGCTTCTTACTGTAGGCCGGCAGAAGCACGGACTGGATGGCGGTCGCGAGGTTCGTCGAGATGATCTTCGGGAACTGCTCGCCGCGGTTGTAGGCACCGAGGTCGGCACTCGTATATTTCCGGCCGATGATGAGACCGTAAATGTTCTGCCATAGCGTATCGAGGAGTCCGGATACGAGGATCTTCCAGCCGAAGCTGAAGAGCTTCCGGAGGCGCTCCGTCCGGATCAGGATGCTCGGATACCAGCGGATCGTGATGAACAGCACCAGCATCAGCGCAAAGTAATATACGATCTGCTGCGCGGCCATCGCCCAGACACCGAAGCCCTGCATCGCGAGTGCGATGGAGACGACACCGGAGAGCACGACGGCGACCATCGTCGACTGGAAGAGCTGGCGGAAGCGCAGGTTCCGGGAAACGAAGGCAGTCTGAATCGAGACCACCGCCCCCGGGAAGAGGACGACGCCCATCACCCGGACGAGGGGCTCGAGGACCGGCGTACGGAAGTAGGCGGCGATCCACGGTGCGCCGAGGAAGAGGGCGATGTACAGCACGACCGACAGCAGCATCGAGATCCAGAAGACCGAGGAGTAGTCCTCGTCCTCGACCTCCTTTCCCTGCACGAGGGCGGTCGCGAAACCGGACTGTACGAGGGTGTTCGCGATGGTGATGAAGATGGTGATCAGGCTGATCGTGCCGTACTCCTCCGGCGTCATGAGACGCGCGAGCACGAGGGCGACGACGAACTGAATGCCCTGGGAGCCGCCCTGCTCGAGCACCTTCCAGAAGAGGCCCTGCACCACCTTTGATTTCAGTGAATTCTCAGTCATAAAATACCGAATGCTGCCCATTCCGCACAGTACTGTGCGGGACGGACAGCCCTTTCTATGTTTATACGTTTTCCTTTTCTTCGAGCTGCTTCTCAGTGCTCTTCGTCGACTCGAGCTGCTTCGGAGCCCCGCTCTTCAGCCGGCGGAGTCCGTGATACAGCTTCGGGAAGCGGTGCTCGAAGTCGATGAAGAAGCGGTCATGACGGCTCAGCTCCTGCAGGAAGTCTGCATTCTCCGGACGATAGATCAGATCGAAGTTCCGTGTGTTGACGGCCGTCAGAAATTCCACACGCCGACCCGCGTGTTCACAGGCTTCGTGGAAGCGTCCACCGGTTTCTGCGTCGAAGCGGTGATACATTTTCCACATATCGGCGGCATATTTCTGCTGCTTCTCCACATAATCCCCGTTCATCTGGTTTTCCGTCCAGGAGCCGCGGATGCCGAAGCGGTACACGCTCATCGGCTCATCGAAGTAGTAGCTGTCCCCGTAATCCGCCGCCATCAGCTCGAGCGGACGGTCGCCGACCGGGCAGTCCACATAGTAATCCGGCAGTTTTTCGACGATTTCACGTCGCAGGAGGAAGCTTGCAAAGGGACTGCCGATGGCTTTATCCACCAGCTCCGCCGGTTTAACCACACGGGATTCGTGATACGGACGCATGAGTTCCCCGTTCACGAGGGCACCATCCTCATTGACCACCTTCGCCGAGTGGAAGGTAAAGCCGCATTCCGGATGCGCCTCCATGTAGTCCACCTGGCGCTGTAGCTTATAATCGTCGCACCAGTAGTCATCGCCATCCGTGAGCGCGATGTACTTTCCGACCGCGCGCGGGAAATTAAAGGCCCCCGAGATGTTCGTGATGCCCTGGCTGTACTGGTTCTCCACCCGGAGAATCGGCTTGATGATGTCCGGATAGCGCTTCTGATAGGCCCGGATCACCTCCTGTGCGCCATCGGTCGACGCGTCATCATGGATGAGGATCTCGATGCGGAACTTCCGACGCTGCCGGAGGATATGATCTAAACAGTTGCCAATATACTTTCCATGGTTATAGGTCACGACACATACCGAGACCATGATGTCATTTACTGGATAAAAAGACATTCGCCCACCGTCCTGTGAAATAAATTATAGGTAAAGCCGTAGCGGAGGATCGTACAGATCTTCCCGAACCGGTTCCGCTTCGGAATCGCTGTGAACTCGTCGAGCAGATGCTTCTGCTGTGCCGACAGCCCCGCATCGAAGCAGCTCCGGAAACACTCCGCCTGGAGAAACATCTCCCGATAGACACTCTGCGAGTGCGCATCCATCTCGGCCTTCGTTTTTCCGTCCTTCCGACCGATGCCGAAGCGCCCGAGGATCTCCATGATGCGGGAGCCCTTTCCGGCGCCGAGGACATTGTCCCCGTGCTGGCGGTAAAGATAGAGTGATTCCGGCACGAAATCGATGTGCCCGAAGGCACTCGCGACGAGCGCGATCCACTGGTCATGCATGACGCAGTGCGCCGGGATCTCCGTGATGCGCTCCGCCAGTGTACGATTCATCATGAGGGCACCGCCGACGACGTTGTTCTGCACGAGCAGCTGCTGGAGCTGGCAGCGGGACGGCGTCATCTTCTGGTAGGCCACGAAGCTCGGGGCGATCTCCCGGAGTGCCCGGTCGACGATCCGTGAATCGCAGTGCACCAGGATAGAAGCATTGGCCTCACCGGCGGCACGGCAGGCTGCTTCGTCCGCCTGCATACGCGCAAGCGTCTTCTCCACCTTCTCCGGGAGCCACACGTCGTCCTGGTCGGACAGCATGATGTAGTCGGCACGTACGAGTGCCTCGAGCGACGGCTGTGCCGCCCCGGCGTCCGGGCCCGCATCGTTTACGTAGCGCGGCGGCTGCGCCGGATCGGTATCGGCTACCGTAGCACCCGCTGTGCCCGGCACATCGTATGCCCGCTCCACGAGGAGCTTCAGAAAGTGCCGCTGCGCACTGCCGGTCGGCGGATCCTGCCGGAGGATCGTGATACGCCCCGGATGCGCGGCCGCCATCGCCCCGACGATCGCGAGCGTCTCATCCGTGGAGCCATCATCCGACACCACCACATGCAGATCCGGCACGGTCTGATCGAGGATCGACTGAAGCTGCGCGCGGACGTACGCCGCACCGTTATATGTACATAAAAGGACCGTGACCATAGTTTCCTTTCTCAGCCGAACAGCTCCTGCAGGAAGCCGTCGAGCCGGTAGCGATCATAGATGTCCGCCGGAAGCGCCCGATACGGGGTTTCGAGAAAATCCGCCGGGATCTCGAAGTGATCCGGGTCATAGACGTAGATGTTCTGCGGATCATAGAAATCCGCATCCTTCACATGCGGGTTGTTCGTGAGGAGCTTGCAGTGGCAGCCCATGGCATCGTAGGTCCGCATGCTGAAGCCGTTCTGCTGCGGGAAGGTATAGTCCACGATGCAGCGCGTGTGCGGATAGAGCGCATAGGTCTCCGCCTGCGGGAGCGGCTGGAAATGCAGTGCATCCCGGGCACCCTCATAGAGGGGATTGTGCCGGAGCAGCGTCTCCCGGATGCACTGAAGCCGCGGAACATAGATGTAGCTGTAGAGTGTTTTCTGCTGCTTCTTCGCAAGGGCCTTCAGCTTCCGGAGCACCTCCATCCGACGCGTATGCATCGAACAGATGAGGAGGAAGTCGTAGCGCTTCTCCTCCGACGGATGGCAGATCTCCTCCTCGAAAAAGGTCGGGCGGTAGATCCAGCCGTACTGTGCGGCATCCACCGGATCGAAGGTATAGATCTTCGTAAAGAAGCGGTTGATGCGGAGCTGATCCGGGAAGGTTGCGACACTGTCCCAGTGATAGATCCGGAAATCTGCCGACGCGAAGCGCGCCTGCAGCGCGTGGAGGACCTCATCGGTCATCCAGGTCCCCTTGATGATCATGACCTCGTCGACGGTATCCGGCACATCCCGGAGTGCCTGCTCATAGTAGCGGTACACCAGGCGGTCACGGAGAAGCTTCGTGTAGAACATGACGAGCTTCTTTCTGAGGCCGTAGGCATGGATGTTTGTATCCACGAGCCAGACCTCCGCACCGGCCTGCTCGAGATGTGCTTTTATGGCGTCCTCATAGTGATAGAAGAACGGCATGATCAGGAGTATTTTCTTATTTTTCAATCTGTTCATGATAGTACCTGTCTGAGATATACTGCCGTACCTGCGGGCAGAGGAAGGTCGCGATGTTCATCGCATGGTAGAGGGCCATGTAGGCTTCCTTTCCCTTCACACGGGCAGCGCCTGCAAACGGGGTCTTCTTCAGGTATTTATCGTAAGCACGTGTGTAGTGGTTGAGATTTCCACGGTTCCACGGGCGCTCATCCGAGGCGAAGTGCACGATGACCGGATGATGCTTCGCGAGATGGAAGCTCTCCTTCGACTCACCGAGCGCAAAGGATGCGGACTTCGCACAGAGCGTCTCATAGCGGAAGTAGTAGTAATTCGTGATGAAATCATAGGTCTGACCGACCCGTTTGATGCGTCCCCGCAGCACATGATTCAGGACATCCTGATCGTTGAACGGCAGCTGTCCGCCCATCTGATTATAGTAGGCGAAGCAGTTCGCCTCCATGTCCTCGAGCCGCCATGCAGAGAGATTCATGAGCAGCATACCGGCATTAAAGTAGGTATCCTCCTCCGTAAGGCCGATCTTCTCCTTCACCTCCGGATAGATGGTCGGCTCCGCCGCCATCGCTGCCATATCATCCTCGAGATGCAGACGATAGAGCGGGGCGATCGAACGCAGCACCACGGTATCACAGTCGAGGTACAGCACCTTCGTCACCATCCGCGGCAGGATCGAGCCCATCAGCAGACGCGCAAGCGTCGTGATCCGGAATCGTCCTGTATCGAGCCCGTAGATCTGCCCCTTCAGCTCCTCCATCAGATGCTCGATCGGATAGAATACGATCTTCTTTCCATAGCCACGGACCATGGCACGAAGCTGATCCTCCTTCTCCATGGAGATCCCGTCGGACAGGATATGGAAGGTCATCTGCTCACTTTTATTATGTTCAATCAGAGACGCGATGGACACCGCCATATGCTGGCAGTAACCCTCGTCGGATGCATACACGATATTCATAGTCGTCGCCTTTCTATGCATAATTACATAATTCACACTATTATAACGTAATTTCTACCAATAAAGAAGTGGCTTTCATTCAAGCAGGCATGCCCGGAGGACTGCCGTCAGAGGACACACGAAGAGAACGTGAAAAATAAAAACAGGCCCCCTTAGAACCAGTTGGAGTAATTTTTCCTTAGCACTCTCTGCAACACTGAGTTTTCATTAAAGAAAACTCAGTCGTTTGCAGAGAGCCTACTGGTTCTTAGGGGGCCTGTTTTATATTTTTCCGTTCTCGTAGTACTGGCCTCTGACGGCAGCCCTCCGGGCTTCCTTATGAATTTCCGAAGAGATCCCGCGGATTCTGTCCGGCCTTCTTCTGCTCAACACGCAGCTTTCCGGCGGCTTCTGCTTCCTCCGGGTAGAACATGCGGTTCACCGCACTGAAGAGACCACGAATCGAGGAACGCGTGATGTTGGAGCTTAAGCCAACACCATAGCTCGTCTTGCCGCTGTCCACATCCAGCAGGTGAATATAGGATACCGCCTTTACATTCGAACCGGTACCGAGCGCATGCTCCTGGTAATCGAGAACCTTGATGTTGATCTTCAGCTCCTCGGCGAGACCCGAGATCACCGCATCGATCGGTCCGTTTCCGACGCCATCGAAGTGCTCCATGCTGCCGAGATTTAGGTAGGTCACATGGGCCATCGTGGTATAGGTATCGTCTCCGTTTTCGGTATCGGTGGTACGGATGTTCTTGAAGTGGATCGGCTCCTTCGTCTCGACGTACTCGGCCTGGAAGATATCGTAGATTTCCTGTGGTGACACCTCGCCCTCCTGCTCCGACAGAGCCTGGATATAATCCGCGAACTCACGTTGCATGCCCTTCGGCAGCTTGTAGCCGAACTGTGCATCCATGACGAAGGCGACACCGCCCTTGCCGGACTGGCTGTTGATGCGGACGATCGGCTCGTACTTTCGACCGATGTCGGCCGGATCGATCGGCAGGTACGGAACCTCCCAGATCGTGCTCTGACGCTCGTTCATCGCCTGTACGCCCTTGTTGATGGCATCCTGGTGCGAACCGGAGAAGGCCGTGAATACCAGCGCACCGGCGTACGGCTGTCTCGGCGGAATCGTCATCTTCGTGCAGCGCTCGTAGACTTCCTTGATGCTGTTGATATCCTCGAGCTCAAGCTTCGGATCCACGCCCTGGGAGAACATGTTATAGGCGAGCGTCAGGATGTCAACATTGCCCGTACGCTCACCGTTTCCGAAAAGCGTACCCTCGACACGGTCTGCACCGGCGAGCAGGGCAAGCTCTGTGGACGCAACACCCTCACCACGATCGTTGTGCGGGTGTACGGACAGAATTACATGCTCACGGTACTTGAGATGCTTCGACATGTACTCGATCTGATCGGCGTAAACATTCGGCGTATTCATCTCCACCGTCGATGGCAGGTTGATGATGACCTCACGACCCTCACCGCACTCCCATGCGTCAAGCACGGCGTTACAGATGTCCGCCGCGTAATCCATCTCGGTGCCCGTGAAGGACTCCGGCGAATACTCGAGGCGGATGTGGCCCGGGAAGCCGGCGGCATACTTCTTTACGAGCTGCGTACCGGTCAGGGCGATGTCAATGATTTCTTCCTTACTCTTATGGAAAACCACATCTCTCTGAAGGACGGAGGTGGAGTTATAGATGTGCACGATGGCCTGCTTAAGACCCGCGAGGCAGTCGAAAGTACGCTCGAGCTGCTCGGCACGGCACTGCACCAGCACCTGTACGGTCACATCATCCGGGATCATCTTCCGCTCAATCAGCTGACGCAGGAAGTCATACTCGATCTGGGATGCTGCAGGGAAGCCCACCTCGATTTCCTTGAAGCCCAGCTTTACAAGCATCTGGAAAAACTCGATCTTCTCCTCTACGCTCATCGGATCCACCAGTGCCTGGTTACCATCACGTAGATCGACGGAGCACCAGATCGGTGCCTCCGTGATTTCCTTATCCATCCAGGTTCTTTCCGGATATTTGAACGCCGGAAAACGTCTGTAACGCTTGTAATTTAACATAGCTGCAGCTTCCTTTCCTTGAAAGTCTTCTCTATTATGTCTTGCTCTATCATCTATGCTGCATGGTTATATGCAGGCATAACGGTATAATCAAATATTATAACGTTACTGAACCGTGAGGACCAGTCCCTCTTTGTTCATAACTGCGATAACCTGATCGACATAACGCTCACACTTCTCCTGTGTGTCTGCCTCCACCATGACACGTACGAGTGGCTCGGTGCCGGATGCACGGAGAAGGATACGACCATCGTTTCCGAGGGCCTCGGTCACCTCCTGTACGGCCTTCTGCACTGCCGGGTTATTCTGTGCGCTCTCCTTATCGAGGACGCGCACGTTCTTCAGTACCTGCGGGAAGACCACAAACGGAGCCGCCAGCTGCTTCAGGGACTGCTTCTTCGCCAGCATCGTCTCCATCACCTTGATGGAGGTCAGGATACCATCACCGGTCGTCGCATGACGCAGGAAGATGATGTGTCCGGACTGCTCTCCGCCGAGGGAGAAGCCGTTCTGTGACATGTTCTCATAGACGAAACGGTCGCCGACCTTCGTCTTCTCATACCGGATGCCGACCTCATCGAGAGCCTTATAGAGTCCGAAGTTCGACATAACGGTGGTCACGATGGTGTTATCCTGCAGCTGTCCCTGCTCCTTCATGTAGCGGCCGCAGACATACATGATCTGGTCGCCATTGACGACACGGCCATCCTCATCGACGGCGAGGCAGCGATCCGCATCACCATCGTAGGCGAAGCCGACATCACAGCCCTGCTCCACGACAAACTTCTGGAGAGACTCGATATGGGTCGATCCGCACTTGTCGTTGATGTTGGTTCCGTTCGGCTCGTTGTGAATGACATGCGTTTCGGCACCGAGGGCGTCGAAGACGGACTTCGCAACCGAAGATGCGGAGCCGTTCGAGCAGTCGAGGGCGACCTTCTTTCCCTTGAAGCTGCGGGTCGCCAGCGAGATGAGGTAACCGATGTAGCGGTTCCGGCCCGCCGCGAAATCGATGGTGCGTCCGATATCCGCACGGGTTGCCAGCGGCACCTCCGGGGTTACACCGTCGAGGTAATCCTCGATCTTCTTAATGACATCATCGCCGAGCTTCTCGCCGTTTCCGTTGATAACCTTGATACCGTTATCATAGTACGGATTATGGGAGGCGGAGATCATCACGCCACAGTCGAAGTCCTCTGAACGTGCAACATAAGCGACGGACGGGGTTGTCGTCACATGCAGAAGGTAGGCATCTGCACCGGTCGCCGTGATACCTGCGGCGATCGCATATTCAAACATATAGCTGGAACGTCTCGTATCCTTACCGATGACGATGCGGCAGTGCTCGCCGTTTTTCTTCTGCTGTCCATAGTACCATCCGAGGAACTTGCCTACACGGAAAGCACTGTCGGCCGTCAGATTGACATTGGCCTCACCACGGTAACCATCGGTTCCAAAATATTTTCCCATTGTTTTCTCCTTTATGCTTCGCTGCTCTTCAGCGCCTCGAGATAACGTCCGACCGCATCCTGCCAGGTCGGAAGCGGTGTGAAGCCGGCCTCCACCAGCTTCGACTTGTCGAGGCGGGAGTTAAACGGACGTGCCGCCACGCTCGCACCATACTCGGCACTGGTCACCGGTACGACCTTCGTGGTGTAGCCGGCCTGACGGTAGATTTCCTTCGTGAAATCATACCAGCTGATGTAACCGCCCTCGTTGGTCGCGTGGTAGTAGCCGTACTTCTCGGTCTCGAGCATATCCACGAGCAGTCGTGCGAGGTCCAGTGTATAGGTCGGTGTCCCGATCTGATCATTGACCACGCGTACAGTATCGTGGGTCTTTCCGACGTTCAGCATGGTCTTTATAAAGTTCTTACCGTTGAGGCCGAATACCCAGGCGATGCGGACGATGAAATACTTCTCGAGGGTGCGGGCCACAGCCTGCTCACCGCCGAGCTTCGTCTCACCGTAGTAGTTGAGCGGCGCATACTCCTTACAGTCCGGCTGCCACGGGGTCTCGCCCTGACCGTCGAAGACATAATCGGTGGAGATATAGATCATCTTCGCATCCACGAGCTTCGCGGCGTCCGCGATGTTCTGCACGCCGTCGACATTGATCGCCTTTACCTTCGGGCGATTCGCCTCATCCTCCGCAGCATCGACCGCGGTCCAGGCTGCACAGTGCACGATGACATCCGGATGAAGCTCACGAATGATGGAGGAAACCTGGGCACGATTCGTGATGTCCATCTGCACATACGGCATACGGGTCACCGCCGAATCATCCATCACACCGCTGTATACCGGCTGGATGTCCGTGCCGACACCCTCATAGCCACGCTTCGCGAGTTCGTTCATCACATCGTGACCGAGCTGACCATTGACACCTGTTACAAATATTTTCATAAAAAACCTCTTATTTTCAGTCTTAAAAAAAGCAAATCCCTCACATATACATGCGAGGGATGAATCGGCTATTTACTGAAGACCCTTACCCTGTACATACATCTTCTCGAAGTAGCTCTGGTACTCACCTGAAACGATGTGCTCCCACCACTCCTTGTTGTTGAGATACCAGTCGATCGTGACAGGGATACCGGTATCGAAGGTGTACTCCGGCTGCCAGCCGAGCTCGGTCTCGATCTTCGTCGGGTCCATCGCATAGCGGAGATCGTGGCCCGGTCTGTCCTTTACATACTCGATGAGGGACTCCGGCTTACCGAGTGCCTTCAGGATGGTCTTCACGACCTCGAGGTTGGTGCGCTCATTGTGTCCGCCAATGTTGTAGACCTCACCTGGCTTACCCTTCCGGACGATCAGATCGATGGCCTTGCAGTGATCGGTGACATAGAGCCAGTCACGTACGTTTGCGCCGTTGCCATATACAGGGATCTTCTCATCATTGAGCGCTCTGGAGATGACGAGCGGGATCAGCTTCTCCGGGAAGTGATACGGGCCGTAGTTGTTCGAGCAGCGTGAGATCGTCACCGGGATACCGAAGGTTCTGTGGTACGCCATGACGAAGAGATCTGCACTTGCCTTCGATGCAGAGTACGGGGAAGATGCCTTGATCTTGTTGTCCTCGGTGAAGAAGAGGTCCGGACGGTCCAGTGGCAGGTCACCGTAAACCTCATCGGTGGAAACCTGGTGATAACGCTGGATGCCGTACTTCTTGCAGGCGTCGAGCAGGGTTACGGTACCGCCGACGTTCGTCTGAAGGAAGATGTCCGGGTTCGTCACGGAACGGTCTACGTGAGACTCCGCAGCGAAGTTGATGATGACATCCGGCTTCTCCTCCTCGAAGAGCTTGAAGATGAACGCACGGTCAGCGATGTCGCCCTTGACGAACTTGTAGTTCGGCTTGCCCTCGAGCGGTGCGAGGGTCTCGAGGTTACCTGCATAGGTCAGGGCATCGAGACAGATCCACATATCCTCCGGATAGGTGTTGACTGCGAAGTGCATGAAGTTGCCGCCGATAAAGCCGGCGCCACCGGTTACGATATATTTCATATTACATTCCTTTCCTGGATCATCAGCTGCCCGGACGTTTCGTGCCGAATACAGCTGTTTATGATCATCGATGATTTCAGAGCCTCATTTCGGCTATGATTACTTACCGAGCTCGTTCTGCTCTGTGATCTTATCGACATACTTGCCGTCGAGCACGTCCTTCAGGTACTTTCCGTACTCGTTCTTCTTATACATCTCGTAGGCTTCCTCGACCTTATCACGGCCGATCCAGCCGTTGAGATAGGCGATCTCCTCGAGACAGGCGATCTTACGATGCTCGTGAGTCTCGATGGTGCGGACGAAATTCGTCGCATCGACGAGGGACTCGTGGGTTCCGGTGTCGAGCCAGGTGAAGCCCTGTCCGAGCAGGGTGACGTCGAGCTCGCCATTCTCGAGGTAGATGCGGTTGAGGTCGGTGATCTCGAGCTCTCCACGTGCGGATGGCTTCAGGTTCTTCGCGTACTCTACGACGCGGTTATCATAGAAGTAGAGACCCGTGACACAGTAGTTGGACTTCGGGTGCTCCGGCTTCTCCTCGATGGAGACGGCCTTTCCGTTCTCGTCGAAGGCGACGATACCGAAACGCTCCGGGTCATCGACATAGTAACCGAAGACGGTCGCGCCGGACTCCTTCGCAGCGGCCTGACGGAGTGCCTTCTTGAAGCCGTGGCCGGAGAAGATGTTGTCGCCGAGGATCATCGCGACGGAATCGTCACCGATGAAGTCAGCGCCCAGAATGAAGGCCTGTGCGAGTCCATCCGGGGATGGCTGTACCTTATACTGTAAGTTGATGCCGAACTGGCTGCCGTCGCCGAGCAGGTCCTCGAAGCGCGGGGTATCGTTCGGTGTCGAAATAAGCAGGATGTCGCGGATGCCGGCGTTCATGAGGACGCTGAGCGGATAGTAGATCATCGGCTTATCATAAATCGGAAGTAACTGCTTGGAGGTTACTTTGGTCAGCGGATATAATCTCGTACCGGATCCACCGGCAAGAATAATTCCCTTCATAATGTCTCCTTTAGATGGGCGGGGCCGCGGAAATGGGCGCAGAACCCCCGTATCTTCACATACTTATGTGGATTTTAGCACAATCATATCTTATATACAAATTTAAACTTCTTTAAAATCCGCTTAAGATGTACATTTTCGGGAGCAGTGCAGGCCGATTCACCTTATCGCTTCGCGGATGGTGCCTCCGCCGACGACGGTGTCGCCGTCGTAGAGGACGACGGCCTGGCCGATGGCGACGGACTTCGGCGGTGGCCGGGACCTCCTTCGCCTTGTAGCGGGTCTTCACGGTGACGCGGACCGCTTCGGTCGGTTCGTCAAACGGGATCCAGTTGAAGTGGTCGGCGATGAGGGCGCTGCTGTAGAGGGCCGGGCCGGTGGTGAGGATGACTTCGTTTTTCTCCATGTCCTTGCCACAGACGTACATCGGGGCAGGAAGGGCGAGGCCGAGGCCCTTTCGCTGGCCGATGGTGTAGCGGATGATGCCCTTATGCTCACCGAGGATATGGCCCTCGGTGTCGACGAACTTTCCAGGCGCGAAGCTTTTTCCGGTATAGTGTTCGATGAAGTCGCCGTAGTCACCGTTCACGACGAAGCAGATGTCCTGGGAGTCGTGCTTCCGTGCGTTGATGAAGCCGTACTTCTCCGCGACCTCGCGCACCTCTTCCTTCGAGGCGAAGTTTCCGAGCGGGAACATGGTATGGGCGAGCTGCTGCTGGGTCAGGAAGTAGAGCACGTAGCTCTGGTCCTTCGCGAGGTTCTTCGCCTTCTTGAGAAGCCAGCGGCCGGTCGCCGGGTCCTGCTCGATGCGGGCGTAGTGGCCGGTGACGATGAAGTCGCAGCCGAGGGTCTCGGCGCGGTGATAGAGCTTCTCATGCTTCATATAGCGGTTGCAGTCGATGCACGGGTTCGGGGTGCCGCCCTCTTCGTAGGTCCGCACGAAGCGCTCGATGACCTGACGGTCGAAGTCTTCCGTGAAATTAAATACGTAATACGGCATGCCGAGGCTTGTGGCGACCTGACGGGCATCCTCGGTGTCTTCGAGGGTACAGCAGGTGTTTTCACGGCAGACATCGACCGTTTCATTATTATACAGCTTCATGGTGACACCGATCGCGTCGTAGCCGGCGTCGCACATCAGCGCGGCCGCCACGGAGCTGTCGACACCGCCGCTCATCGCCACCAGGGCCTTCTTCTTTTCTTCACTCATATATTTACCTCTTAAATCCACTTTTAGCGCCGGTGATCAGCACGCGTGCGCCGATGCGGGCGAACTCAGCGAGCATGCGACGGAGCTCCTGCTGCTTTTCCTTCGGGAGCGAGGCAGCGACGCGGAGCATGTCGGCAATCAGGCGGGCCTTATCCTCGAAGAGCTCCGTGAAGGTATGGGCACCGCCGGACTGAAACACGTCAAACAGGGTCTCGATGAAGAGGATCCGCTGGTCAATGCTGAGTTCCTCGAGCCAGGTCCGCATGCCTCGTTCGGCCGCGAGGGAGGTCGCTGTCCGTTTCTCCGCTTCCACGAAATGATTTCCATACACCTGCCAGCTGAGGGGATCATGCTGCATGATGCCCATGCCGACGGCCTGCACGACATGATGATCGATGTCGCTCGTCAGCAGGATGCCGATCAGAGAGTTCTCCGGAATCGTACTGACGATCATCGGCTGAATCCGCTGATACGCCATTGATTCCGTGATTTCCGGCAGGAAGCCCGGGCCGTCATTCGTATAGATGCGGCAGATCTGCCGACGGACCGCCGGGTCACAGAAGGCCGAGGCGTAAACGGCGAAGTTGCCGCCCTTCGAGTGGCCACCGACCATGAGGCGGAGACATTGTCCCTGGAAAAGCGCGTCGAGATAATGCACGGCGGACTGCTGCCCCGGCGTGCGGAGCTGGTACGAAAGGTTCAGATCTTCCTTCCAGCCGACGATGGAATCATCGGTGCCGCGGTAGGCGACGTAGGCCGTTTCGCGTTCATCTCCCGGGAGCTGTATGCGCGCGTGCGCGGCGTCGCCGGCGCAGTCGAGGGCGATCGGCACCTCCCGCCCGAGCAGGAAGGTGATGGCCGAAAACTGTGCGTCCTTCGCTTCGTCGATGACATTCACATAATTTGCGAGGCGGAGGTTCTGGAAGCGCCGACTCGCGACGAGATGATCCATCACGAAAGGGGCCATGTGATAGAAGGTCGTCTCGGCCTCGATCTCTTCGCGGGTATGACGCTGATAGAAGGCCGCATACGCTTCACGGAGCGAGATGCTCTCGCCGCTGCCCAGTGGTGGCACGATCCCCTCGAAATCGGTATAGGCCAGCTCACTCAGGATGAGATTATCCACATCGTTAAAAGGGTCGATACTGAAGGGCACATCGCCCCGCCAGTCCAGATATTCATTGATATTTGCCATTTTAATCCTCCGGCTGGAGGTTCTGGCGGATCTTGATGCCGTTCACCTCGATGTCGTCCGCGATCGGGATGAGGAGGTACTCGCGGCCGTCGATCACACGGGTCTCGACGAGGCCGGCGTTCTCCGACTTCACATCGAGCTTCATCGTGAGAGACTTCACCACCAGGTTTTTCTGACTCTGCACATTTTCTGCGAGCAGCGGGGTCGTGTCGTCGCCGACTGCCTCATCATAGATGCGCTCGAACTGATGGAGCTGCTCGTCGTTTGCGCCGTTTCGGGCGAGGAGCTTCTTCATCTCGTTCTTATCGAGAGCGACCTGATCGTCGGTTTCCTTATCCTTCTTGTTCTCCTCGATCATCTCCTTCAGGTCTTCGTTGATGTTTCGGATGGTTTCGAAAGTGCAGTCGCCGGAGAGGGTTGTCTCGATGATCTCACGGAAGACGTTCTGCTGGTCCTTCTCGGTGCGGCTGAGCTCGGTGCCGAGGACGTCGATGGCGATCTCCTCGTGCCGCTCCTCCGGGTGACGGGTGAAGTACAGCGCACTGTGGATGTCGGTGTTCCGGAAATTGTAGGCCGGGAAGAGGAACGCCGTCTCCGGATTCTTCACGCCCCAGTCGTCGGTACGGTTCCGGAAGGTCTGCTCTACCTTATCGTAGCAGAGGCCGTCGTGCAGGAGCTCGACCGGACAGATGGAGCAGAGGATGAAGCTATAGACATACTCACTGTCGAGCTCAGCGCCGTCCTTCATCTTCATCGGGATGTCGTAGACGCCGTGGCTTAAGAGGATGAGGTACTTGCCCGGGAAGGTGTAGCTGCCGATCACGCGGTCGAAGAACTGCTCGACGAGCGTGTCATCCCGGAGCTCCGACTGCTGGAGCTGGTACAGGAAGGCCTGGTGGCCGCCCTCGACCTCCTCGGCGTACGGAAACTCTACATTATATAAGTTACGTCCGAACTTGCCGGACATGGAGCGCTTGAAGATCTCACAGTACTTCGTCTGCTCTTCATCCGCGAGCTGGAGGAACATGTCGTGAAAGGTCGAAAGCTTCTCCTTCTCTTCGTTGACGTAGCAGGCGCGCATACGATCGATGCGGCAGTTCTGACGATTGAAACACTTCGTCTTGATCTCACTGACTGATTTTTTATCCATAATTCTCCTTTTCTCCTGTGATACGAAACGGAAATGGAGGGCGACACTGTCAAAGATGTTTTTCCTACAGCAAAACTTTGAATACGTTCGCCACTAGGGCATCACGTGGACCCCCGCGCCCTGCGGGCGGCACTCCCCCGTGATTAGTCTTAGTTCAAAGGACAGGACCCGATGGATTGTTCGTGTCTGCCATTACAGGCAAGCCTGTATGTCAGACACGAACAATCCACCGGAACCTGTTCTTTGAATGCGTAATTTAGTCGCCCTCCATCTTCCGTTTCTCCCTTTTCGGCTGAATCTACGGGTGGACTGGTTTATCCGGATGACGGCTGACAGATGCCTAGTTTGTCTCGTCCTTTAGGATTCTGACCTCAGACTCTGAAAGCTTCCTGAACTCTCCTGGTGCGAGGGCCGGGTCGAGTCGGAGGGCGCCCATGCTGATGCGGCGGAGGTAGAGGATTTCTTTTCCGCCGGGGAGGGCTTTCACCATCTTTTTGATCTGGTGGAACTTGCCTTCCCGGATGGGGATTTCGACTTCGCTTACGAGTGTGTCGTCCGTGATGTCGGCGGGTTCTTCAGCGCCGATAAAGGCGGGACCGGCGAGGCGCGTGCGGAGCAGGCGTTCACTCGTCGCGGTGAATCCGAGCTCATGGCGGAGGTCGGCGACGGTTTTTCCGGTGCTGAGGACGCGGAGGGTGGCCGGGAGGGCGGTCAGCTTTTCGTCATAGCGGATGCCGCGGGTGAAGGCGCGCTGGTCGTCTTCGGTGATGGTGCCGGTCACGATGGCGTAATACGTTTTATCGATGTGGTGCTTCGGCACGAGGAGCTGGTGTGCGAGGGGGCCGTCGTTCGTGATGATGAGGAGGCCCTCGGTGTCCTTATCGAGGCGGCCGACCGGGAAGAGATCCTTCCGGACGAGCTCGTCATTTAAATTGATCAGGTCGACGACGGTGGTCTGCCGCCGGTCCTCGCTCGCGGACAGAACGCCCGCCGGCTTGTGAAGCATATAGTACTGCTGCTCGGCATAGCGGATCTCCTCGCCGTCGAAGCAGATGTGGTCCTCGGCGGACACCTGCGCGCCCGGGTCCTTCTCCACCGCGCCGTTCACCGTCACGAGGGACTTCCGGATGGCCTTTTTCAGATCACTGCGGGAGCCGACGCCCATATCCGCTAAAAATTTATCTAATCGCATAGGATTCCTCTTTCTCTACTTGTTTTCATAGTGTAGCATATCTCAGCGATTTCGCACTTGTCGATTTTTTTAAACCGTATGATGTTTGTAAATTACCACCGATGATTGAACTTGTTTGAGTAATATGTTATAGACAAGTTGAGTTGAAACATATGGACCCAAAATCACATGCATCAAAATATAAATTGTGATTGAAAAATTCTAATATTCGCCGTAAAATATACTTATTATGCGGCTGTAGTACATCGGTAGTACGCTGGCTTCCCAAGCCAGATAGGCGGGTCCGACTCCCGTCAGCCGCTTTTTTTGTTGCCCGAAAAGATTCTTAAGGATTCCGTAACGGTAAATACAGATTCAGTATCACTTTCTCATGAGCAAGACAGAAACCGTCGAAGAGCCGGGAAAGCTGTCGGAGACGGATCATGCTGAACAGGATGAGCCAGCATAGATTCTGGATGAAGATTCTCAATGCAAATTGCGATTAAAAAAGGGGGCTGTTGCATAACTGGATTGTCTAATCCGGTCATACAACAGCCCCTTTTGATTGTCTGTTTTACGTTTCCGCGACAGCGCTTTCTGCAGAACTGGTTTCATCCACAGGTGCTGGTGCCGCATCTGCTGGAGCCGCTTCCGTAGCCGGTGCGGCTTCGGTCGGCTGCGGGCGGAAGGCGCTGTACTGTTTGCCGTTTCCACCGGCGACGTTTGCCTGCCGGAACTGGATAAGCTCAGATACCGTCACCATCTGGTAGCCCTGCTGATTCAGCCATGGAATCACCGTGTCACAGGCCTGCGAAGTGGCATCATACAGCTCGTGCATGAGGATGATGTCTCCATCCTTGATGTTTCCCTGGATGGCATCGATCGTGGACTGCGCGTTCTTCGTCTTCCAGTCGAGGGTATCGATCGACCAGAAAATCATCGGCATCGTAAGGGTACTCTTCACATCCTCGGATGCGATGCCGCCCGGAAGGCGGGCAAGTGTCGGTGTAACGCCGGTCAGTTCCTGCACCTTCTGATTCGTTTTATCAAATTCACTGCGGATATAGTCGACGCCCTTCTTCGACAGCTTCTCATCATGATCCCAGCTGTGGTTTCCGACCTCATGGCCATCCGCCACCATGCGCTTCACTTCATCCGGATCCTGATCGATACGTTCGCCGACGATGAAGAAGGTACCGCGTCCGTTGTTGGCCTCGAGGAGGTCCATCAGATGGTTTCCGACGGACGACTTCGGACCGTCATCCCAGGTGAGCGCCACCATCGGCTTCGTGATGTCGAGGTACCGACCGTTCGAAAGGACATGTGTCGGATCGGTAATGTCGGCACCGGTCGTGGATGCACTGCCCGTTTCACCATTTGCTAGATTCGTACTGATGCCGTCCCCGAGTGCACTTGCGTCACCAGGCGCGTTTGCCGTGACGGCGTCGCTCATCGCGGCACCGGTACTTTCGGTTACATCGATGCTGCTGTGATCCCGCTGGATGTCGATGTCCTGCATGGCATTGACGGCGTTTTGACGACTGGTGTCGATGTAATTCGCGATGAAGGAAAGTCCCTTGAAGCCCAGGAAACAGATAAGAATCAGTGTGAGCAGCACGAAGGCTCTCGCCTGGTATGCACGCTTCCGTGCCGCTTTCCGACGACGCGCCAGCGCCCGCTGTCTGCGGTAGTACTCCTTCTCGGCTTCTGTCAGTACACGACGGCGACCACGCGCACTGTTCATCGAACTGCTGCGCGTCTGCGTGGAACGTGAAGAAGCTCCGCTGTTCCGATACTGAGCAGATGCACTATTCCGATTCTGTCCAGAACGTGAAGAGGATGCACTTCGTCCGCTTCCCCGATTCCCACCGCCGGTACTGCTTCTGCCGGATGAGCGACGTGCACCGGAAACATAGGCATCAGAAGAAGATCGCCGTCCATTCGAACTGCGACCACTCTGATTCCTGTTCAGATTACGATTCATCTCCCTCGCCATGCGACAGTACACCTGCTCCCTGTACGAAAATCGTCATTTGATGCATTCATTTTATCACAGAATGTCCCGTATAAATATTATAAGTATTAATGAATTCCGTTTTACATCCTTTTACATCCTTTTACATCCTTTTACATCTTCATTTTTGTTTTACATCTTTTTACATCCTTTTACATCTTTTTACATCTTGCACAGTTGCTGTTTTTCCGCGCTTTGATGCCTTCGCTGTTTTCGCTTTTTTCATCACCTTCGCAGGCTTCTTCCGAACGGAGTAGCCGAAGCTGCCGAGCTTCTCGCCGAGGGACATGTAATCCCCATGACTGTAGGCGACGAGGCCTACCTGATCCATATGGAAGGCCCCCTTCTCGTCGATATAGCGTTCATCGACATCGACCGCGACGACCTCTGCGAGAAACATGTCATGTGTACCAAGCGGGAGCACCTGCGTCACCTTGCACTCGATGGAGACCGGTGCCTCCTCGATGGTCGGCGCAGCGACGACGCTCGCCTGACCTTCATGCAGATTCATTTCTTTCCACTTATCGACCTGGTCGAGGCTCCGGACACCACAGTAATCGAGTGCACGCACGAGCTCCTCACTCGGAAGGTTGATGACGAACTCGCCGCTCTCCACCAGCATCGGATAGCTCGCCCGGCTTTTCCGCACTGAAATATACGCCATCGGCGGATCGGAGCAGATCGTGCCCGTCCACGCAACCGTGATGATGTTTGACTTTCCGGCCTTATCCCGGAGGCTCACCATCACCGCCGGTACCGGATATATGAAATTACCTGGTTTCTGAAATGTGATTTTGCTCATAAAACTCCTGCTGTTGATTGTTGGGTTCTTCTTCAGCGCACTTCCGCTGACGCATCTGGTTTTCAGTATACTATTCGCAAGCTGACTTTTCATCTTAAATATCATCCGATGCAGTTTGCAAGTAACCGTTCCGCCAATAGCCTTCGGAGGATCGGCAACGTATACAATACCCTGGCAGCTCCGTGCCTCTGCGAAAGGCCACACAAAAACCGCCGGAAGCATTGTCGAAACGTATTTAAAAAGTTATAATAGCGCGTTGTAGGAAGACCATGGAGCTACTGCCGGACCGGCGGTGGTTTCATTCACTATAATATAGGAAATAAGGGAGATTAATTATGAAGAAGAAATTTATGACGGTGGCTATGCTCGCCGCTTCTATGCTGGTGCTGAACGCCTGTGGTTCGGGCAATGCGGAGGCCGTGACGACGGCGGCGGTCACCAGTGCAGCAGAGGAACCCACGACGGCGGCCGAGGAGACCACCACAGCAATGGAAGAAACCACATCTGCCGAGGAAACCACGACTGTTGCGGAAGAAACGACGGTCGCAGCGGAGGAGTCGAAGGACGAGAAGGAAAGTGTCGAGGCAGAGTCGAAGGACGAAAAGGCCGTAAAGGATGAGACGAAGGCGGAGGAAAAGACCGAAGCCGCAACGAAGGCAGAGGAGACCACCGCTGCTGAGACGAAGGCCGCTTCCACCGGTGCCGCACCAGCGGACATCTACAGTAAGGTCACCAGCTACCTGCCAAGCATGGTCAGCTTCGATGACAGCTACATCTCAAACTACTACGGCATCGACGCCTCCCAGCTCGACGGCTATGTCTTCGCCGCAGCGGAGGATGTCACCCAGGCCGATACGGTCGTCATCTTAAAGGCGAAGGATGCCGCCAGCGTCAGCACCCTCTCCAGCCAGCTCGCAACCGTAAAGCAGCAGAAGGAGGCGGAGCTTCAGGACTACAACCCGACCGCTTACCAGGTGGCTGCTGCCGGTTATGTCAAGACCTCCGGCAACTACGTTTACCTCATCATGTCGAACAACGCATCCGCGATCGATCAGGTGATCTCCGCAAACGTAGGCTGATCCACGAACACACAGGGCTGTCACAGAAGCGCAGGCCGACGGCATTGGTCCCATCCGATGCCCGCGTGCCGCGTCCCTGTGGCAGCCTTTTTCATTTCGCACATCGTCGCCTGCCTAGAGCCGCGATTGCCGGTGCTTCGCCTTTCGGAAACGCAACCCCTCCCCTTCGCGCCTGAACGGCGACGACGATTTCACTCAGGAGTCTACTATGGTTTTCAGCAGTATCCCGTTTCTTTTTTACTTCCTGCCGCTCTGCCTGATCCTCTACTATCTGGTACCGTTCCGCTGGAAGAACTATGTCCTGCTCGCATTTTCCCTGCTCTTCTACGCCTGGGGCGAGCCGGTCTACATCCTGCTCATGATTTTCGAGACCCTGTCCGACTACACGCTCGGCCGTGTGATGGACCGTGCGGATCAGCGTCCGGCCATCCGCCGGCTCTGCCTCCTGCTGTCGGTGCTCATCGACCTCGGCTGTCTCGGCTTCTTCAAGTACGCCGATTTCCTGGTGGAGACGATCAATGCCCTCGCCGGCACCGCAATCACGCCGCTCCGGCTCGGTCTTCCGATCGGCATCAGCTTCTTCACCTTCCAGACCATGAGCTACACCATCGACCTCTACAAGCGTGAGGTCTCGGTCGAGAAAAACTACTTCTACTACCTCACCTACGTGTCGATGTTCCCGCAGCTCATCGCCGGTCCGATCGTCCGCTTCTCCACCGTCAACGAGGAGCTGCACGCGCGTGCCATCAGCTTCGACGGCTTCGTCGACGGCGGTCTCCGCTTCCTGCAGGGCCTCTTCAAGAAGGTCCTCCTCGCGAACACCATCGGTGCCGTCTGGGAGCTCATCAAGTCGAGCGCCTTCACGATGGGCCCTGCAGCTGCTTCGGCCAATGCCTCGGCCCCGGGCATCGTCACTTCGCTCGAGACCGTCCTCGGTCCGGGGGCGACGATCTCGGTGCTCGGTGCCTGGCTCGGCGGACTCTGCTTCACGCTCCAGCTCTACTTCGACTTCAGCGCCTACAGTGACATGGCGATCGGTATGGGCCGCATGCTCGGCTTCCACTACCTCGAGAACTTCAACTACCCGCTCTCCGCGGTCTCCGTCACCGACTTCTGGCGTCGTTGGCACATCTCGCTCAGCACCTGGTTCCGTGATTATGTCTACATCCCGCTCGGTGGCAACCGCCACGGAAAGTGGAAGCAGCTCCGGAACATGTTCGTGGTCTGGTTCCTGACCGGTCTCTGGCATGGTGCCGCCTGGAACTTCGTGCTCTGGGGACTTTACTATGGAGTCCTCCTCGCGTTCGAAAAGGACGTCTGGGGAAACGCCCTCCAGAAGCTCCCGCGCATCCTCCAGCACCTCTACGCGATCCTCATCGTCATCTTCGGCTTCATCATCTTCGTGTTCGATGATATGGCGGCGCTCGGACAGTACATCCGGATCATGTTCGGTCTGGCCGGTGTACCGCTCGTGAACAGCACGCTCCTCTGGTACCTCCGGAACAACTTCGCGATCCTCATCGTCGGCTGCATCCTCGCCTTCCCGGTCTACCCGTGGATCCGCGCGAAGCTGCAGAAGTACATCGAGCGCTGTGGCTGTTCCGAAGCAAGCAGCGATACGGCGTGCCATCCGGGTAACGCCGGAAACATTGGCCGTGGAAATGCAGACGGAAGTATCGCAGCGGCGCGCCGCATCGTCACCGTCAGCACCGTGCTGACTGCGCTCGGCTACCTCGCGCTCTTCCTGCTCGCGACCGCGTACCTCGTGAACGACAGCTACAACCCGTTCCTGTATTTTCGTTTTTAAAAGGAGGAAACCATGGATCACAGCGAAACGCTTTCCACTTCCCCGATCACGCGCCTGCGACGCCGGGCCGAGGTCCTCACCGTGAGCCTCATCACGGCCTTCATCCTCTGCTTCAGCGTATGGTGTCTCGTGGCACCGAAGCAGACATTCTCAGAAAACGAGAACCGCGCCCTCGCGAGCTGGCCGGTCTACAGCTTCACCGCGCTGAAGGACGGTTCCTACATGAGCGGCGTCCAGACCTACCTCTCCGATCACTTCCCGCTCCGGGATCCCTTCATGACCCTGAAGACGAAGTATGAGATGCTGACCGGCCGGGAGGAAATCAACGACATCTACCTCGCGAAGGATGGCTACTACATCGAGGCCTACAAAACGCCGAAGCAGCAGAAAAAGATCATCACGCAGTTCCAGAAGCTGCAGGATGCCATCACGACCGACGCGAAGCAGAACGTCCGTGTGATGCTCGTACCGACCGCCATCAGTACCTACAACGCGAAGCTCCCGGGCAGCGCGCCGGACCGCGGTGTACTGCGGCAGGTCGACACCATGAACGAGATCTACGCAACCCTGCCGAACATGCAAAAGGTCGACGCCTGGAGCGCACTGCAGGCCGCGGCGGCACAGGAAGCGGACAATGCAGGTAACGCGCAGTCGATGGCAGACGCGGAGGATGTCGGCAGCGATACCGCAGCAGCGACCGGCCTTTACTACCATACGGACCACCACTGGACGACCCACGGGGCCTACGTCGGCTATCAGGCCTACTGCGGCGCCACCGGGCTCTCCACGATCCCGGAAGCAGACTTCCAGAAAACCTGCGTGACGACGGACTTCCACGGCACGATCTTCTCGAAGCTGCACGACAGCACGGTGCCGGGCGACGCGATCACGCTGTACGAAAACCCGGCGAACCGGCTGACGGTGAGCTACCCGGATACCGGTGAGGTGACGGACACGCTGTACAACCGCGACTATCTCGCGCAGAAGGACAAGTACTCGATGTTCCTGAACAACCTGCATCCGCTCGTCGAGATCACGAACGAAACCGCCGACTCGGACCGCCAGCTCGTCCTCATCAAGGACAGCTACGCGAACTCCATGGTGCCGTTCCTCGTGAATCACTATCAGAAGATCTACGTTTTCGATACACGCTACTACCGCTTCGGACCGTCCTCGTTCATCAACGAGCACCCGGAGGTGACGGACGTGCTCCTGCTCTACAACATGAACACCATCGACACGGACCTCGGCGTCGGAGGCATCTTCTAAATTGTGCTTCGGCTGCCGGCCCTTCGGGCCTCGCCTGCGCCGTACCTGACGTTTTTCTTACAGTTTCGGACGAATCTCTGCGGGCGCTTGCTTTCAGCTTTATTTCAGCATATAGTGTAGCTGTGATTCCTAAAAAAACGAAGGAAGGGAATGTTTATGAAGAAGAGTTTCAAGAAAAGAGCCGCTGCGCTTCTGACCGCGGCGATGGTATCCTCTACCGGTTTCTCTGCTCTGGCAGAGGTCGGCCCGATGGCGGGTCCGACCGTTCCGACGAGTGCGACGGCTACGGTAGCCGGCAGCAGCGCTGCACAGGCCACGACAGTGAATGCGACGCAGACGACCACTCAGGCGGGTGCGCAGGCACAGACAGCGGACGCCGAGGCGACCGCACAGACGACGGCCAATGGTCTCCCGCTCCAGGAGGATCAGCGTGTGCTCGATTTCTATCAGGATTCCGTCATCATCGGTGATTCCGTCGCCGATGGCTTCAAGCTGTTCGCACAGGGCAATAAAACGAATCCGCTCATGGGTGAGCTTCAGTTCCTGACCGCCTCCCGCTATAATCTGATCAACGCACTGATCCCGGAGGAGCAGGATAAGACGGTCGCGCATCCGATCTACAAGGGCCAGTTCCTGAATGTATGGAACTCCATCAAGCTCATGAACGCGAAGCACATCTACATGTTCTTCGGCTTCAACGACCTCGGCGACCGTACCGATAAGATCGTGAACCGCTATGTGCAGCTCATCCACCAGATTCAGGCAGTCAATCCGGATGTCGACTTCACGATCATCAGTACGACCTACATCTATCCGGGTTACACGAAGAGCTTCCCGGGTGTGAAGAGCTGGGCCTTCGATAATCCGACCGTCCGCAAGCTGAACACCGAGATGCAGAAGCTCGCACAGCAGAACGGCTGGGGCTACATGAACATCGCTGATGCACTCTCCGATGGCCAGGGCAACCTGAACCCGAACTTCTGCACGGATAAGATGATCCATCAGAACGCCGACGCCTATGTCGTATGGGCGCAGTGCTTCCGCGATTACGCTGCAAGTAAAAATTTCAATCATTAAACAGAACCGGCCCCTTGCGGGGCCGGTTCTGTTCGGTTCAGGCTGGAGAACCTATGAAGAAAAATGAGATGTGTGAATCGGGTTTATCCCTTGACACCACCTGTGGTGACGCCACCGACGATGTACTTCGAGAGGATGAGGTACACGATGATGACCGGGAAGATCGAGAAGGCGATCATGACATAGACCTGGCCCATATCGAACTTCAGGAAGTCTGCGGAACGGAGCTGAGCGATCAGAATCGGCAGGGTCTTCTTCGTGTCGGTATGAAGGATCAGGGCCGGCTGGAAGTAGTTGTTCCAGCTGGTAACGAAGGTGAAGATCGCCTGCACGGCGATGGCCGGCTTCATCAGCGGAAGCACGATGGTGTTAAAGATGCGGAACTCACCGGCGCCGTCGATCCGGGCTGCCTCGACGAGAGACATCGGAAGGACCGAGTCCATGTACTGCTTCATATAGAAGAAGGTGACCGGTGCGGCGATCGTCGGAACGATCAGCGGGATGAAGCTGTCCATCAGATTCAGCTTCGTCATGAACTGGATGAAACCGAGGGCAGTGACCTGGGTCGGAATCATCATGATCATCAGGATGAAGGTGAACATGAACTTCTTGAGCTTAAAGTTGTAAGCGTGGATCGCATACGCGGTCATCGTCGAGAAGTAGGTGCAGAGCACCGCACTTAAGCCGGCGACGATGAAGCTGTTGCCCATGCCGCGTACCACCGGAAGGGTACCCTTCAGCAGGTTCTTCCAGTTCGTCACGAGGTAGCTGCTCGGGATCGGCGTGAAGCCGCGGGTCAGCTCTGCGTTCGAACGGGTCGCATTGATAAACAGGATGTAGAACCAGATGAGGCACAGGAAGGACAGGAGGATCAGTACGAGATACGAGATAAATCGTCTGGCATGGATGTTCATTCCATGGCTTTGCTTCGTTTCTGTCATATCGCTGCCTCCTTAGTTCACTTCGCTGCTGGAAGAGGTCTTATAGACGATCATACTCAGCACACCGGTGATGATGAAGAGAAGAACGGAAAGGGCACCGCCCATACCGAAGTTCTTACTGTACAGATGCTTGTTGAGCCACATGATCATGGTCATCGTATTACGTGCCGGATCACCGGTTCCGTTCGTCAGGATCTGCGGTACATCGAACATCTGGATACCACCGATGAGGGAGGTGATGAGCACGTACACGAGGATCGGACGAAGCAGTGGCAGGGTGATACGGAAGAAGATCTGCGTCGAGGTCGCGCCGTCGACCTGTGCCGCCTCAAAGAGTGCGGTATCGATGCCCATCATGCCGGCCATCAGGAGGATGGTCGTATTACCGAACCACATGATGTAGTTCATGGCACCGACGAGGGATCTCGCCGCCGTCGTATTACTCAGGAAAGTAAACGGCTTACTGATGATGCCGAGCTGCATCAAAATCGAGTTGACCGGTCCGGAATCCGAGAACAGGGTGAAGAACAGCATCGCGAATGCACTCGCCATGATCAGATTCGGAAGATAGATCACGGTCTTAAAGAAGCGCTGGCCCCGAAGGCGAAGCGACGGATCCGTAAACCAGGCGCCGAGGAGGAGCGAGGTGATGATCTGTGGTATGAAACCGATGAGCCACATGATCATGGTGTTCCCGGCGTACTTCCAGAGATCTGCGTTCGCCAGGATCTTCACGTAATTTCCGAGACCGATGAAGTTCGGCCCGATCTGCTTTAAGCCCGAGCGGTAGTTCTCGAAGAAGCTGTTGTAGATCGTCGTTACGAGTGGCACGAACTGGAACAAAAGATAAACAACGATAAACGGGATCAGAAAATAGTAACCCCAGCGGTTGTACTGGACAACCTTGCTCTGTTTTTTCTTCATAATCTGCAGCCTTTCTGGATTTTGAAGGTAAAAATGCCCACCCGGCCTCTCTACCGGGCGGGCACCTCTTACCCATAAAGCCTTTTCAGTGATGCATGTTCCTGAATCATATCTACGGAATCATGCTCTGTGATGAAACTTTCTGGTTTCTCTGATGCGTATGTCGATTAGTGTGAAAGCTCCGGATACTTCTCCTCAACAGCGGTGTAGAAGAGGTTCAGTGCATCGTCGTAGGTAGCATTGCCATCGAAGTAGTTCTTCATTGCGTTCTGGAACTCCTCGTTGCAGCCCTGATCGTAGTTGGTCATGTTGGAAAGGTCGATCTTATCTGCACCTGCACAGAAGAGCTCGAGCGGGTTCTGGCCACCCAGTACCTTGAATGCATAGGAATCATCCTTTGCAGCAGCTTCCATCGCCGGCTTGTTGTTTACGAAATCACTATCCTTCTTAACGATGTCGGTCATGATCTGCTCGTTGGTGGTGAGCTGTCTCATAATGTCGGCAACGAGTGTAGGGTTATCGGTTCCCTTCGCTGCACAGATCCATGTGCCGCCCCAGTAGAAGCCCTGCGGTCCTTCAACAGCACCCCAGCCGCCCTGGTTTGCGATCGATCCATCGGTATCGGCTGCCATCGAGAAGTTGATGAGCCATGCCGGTCCGAAGTAGCAGAATACCTTACCATCCGGATAGAAGCCCTTGCTCCAGTCGTCGGACCAGAGCTCGTAGGTCTTGGTCTCGCCTGCATCAACGAGTGCCTTGGAATCGTCTACCCAGTTCTTGATGTTGTCATCGATGGTGATCTTGCCATCCGTTACCCACGGAGTGGTGACGTTGTTCGAGTATACACGGTAGGAGTCATTGACCGAAGAAGTGATGGTATAGCCGCCATCCTTCATCTTCTTCGCTGTCTCGTTAAAGGTATCCCAGTCCTTTACAGCAGCCTGTACATCTGCAGGATCATCGGAACCGAGCACGTCCTTCGCAGCCTGACGGTTGTAGATCAGAACGCCCGGGCAGCCCTGCCATGAAACACCACGGAGATTGCCATCGCCATCGGTCACAACGTCCTTCGTGTACTGATACTGATTCTTGAGCTCATCCTCTGTGAGGCCGAGATCCTTGACCGGAACGGTAACCTCTACGTCAGAATCGACATACTTCTTTGCGTAATCGGCCTCTACCAGGAAGAGATCCACCTTGCTGTCTGCAGAAGCGTTCTCGTTCTCCGGAAGTACGGTATCGAGGTTGTTCTGGTATGCATTATCATCGGACGGTGTGATGGTCCACTTAACGGTAACATCACCGATCTTACCGGTCGTACCATCCACTACCTCATATCCAGGATAGTGGTCGGTCAGTCTGGACTTGAACTCCTCGTTCCAGCACTGGATATTGAGCACCTTGCCCTCATCGGACGCTGCCTCGGTCGCCGCCTCAGTGGCTGCCTCGGTCGCTGCTGCGGTGGTCTCTGCCTTCGTCTCTGCAGGTGCAGCAGTTGTCGCTGCAGGCTGGGATGATCCACAGGCTGCCAGTGATGCAGCGGTCATCGTCGCAACAGTCGTCATACTAAGCCAACGTTTAACATTCTTTTTCATTATTGAGTCCTCCCTCAAAAAAGATTCTTTTTATGTAAAGTATCTTCCGATACTTCATGTACATTCTGTCGTGCCTGTATTTCGTCTGATCCGTCCAATGCTTCCGGCTGAAGATCGTCACGCGTCTTCACGTTTCTTCAGCTCTGCTCTATGCCTCTTCCCGGAGGTCCTTTACGCTGTGTCCCGGAAGGAGCTTTCCTCTGACCATGATCTGCTCGGCGGTGCAGCTTTCCTTCTCTTCGATCTCCTCGACGAGCTTCCGTGCGGACTGATGGCCGATGTCGGTCGAATCCTGGAAGTAGGTCGTGAGCTTCGGGCGAAGCACCTGGGAAAGATTGATGCCATCGTAGCCGGTGATGCTGATGTCCTCCGGAATCCGAAGGCCCATCTTCTCGAGCTCGGTCAGGGCTCCGAGTGCTGCGTAATCATCCGGACACATCAGGATGGTCGGCGGCTCTGGAAGGGTCATGAGCTCGTGCACTGCCTCAGCTGTTCTCTTCGTATCATGGAAGGCACCGACTTTCTCATATATCGGATTCAACTCGACGCCATACTCCTTCAGTGCTCTCCGGAAGCCATTCAGTCGTTTCTTCGTAACCAGGGTCATCTCACCATGGATGAGACCGATTTTACGATGCCCTCTCTCCAGCACGAACTTCGTAAGTTCATACTGTCCTTCGACGTTGTCGGACACCACCGCGCTCTTATCATTAAACTGATAATCGATGGTGACGGTCGGGATCTCGCTGTTCACGAGTTCAACCACCTGCGGGGATGTGAAATCCACACTGGCGATCAGGACGCCGTCGCAGTTTCTGTAGCGTGCATGCTCCAGGAAGCTGGCCTTCGTGCCGGCGATGGTATCCGATATGAAGGTCACATCGTAGCCGAGCTTTTCGAAGGTTTCCTTCGCGCTGTTGAGAATCGCGGCGAAGTATTCATGCGTGAGTCCCGAGTTTGTTTCATCCACAAACAGGACGCCGATATTATGAGAACGGTTGGTTTTCAACTGCCGGGCTGCTATATTTGGAAGATAGTGCATTTCCTTCGCTGCCGCCCGGATCCGCTCAGCGGTCTGTGGATTGATATCGGAATATCCATTCAGTGCCTTACTGACGGTCGCCGGTGAAACACCCAGCGCTTTCGAAATGTCTTTAATGGTTACCATAATGTTGGCTGTCTTCCTTTCTTTCGGATAGCCGGAACCGAAATTACTTTTTTCTGTTTCGGTTTCTAGAATTTGTTATCCGAAATCCTTTTCGCATTTTCATTCTAAATCGATTTCGTCTCCTTGTAAACAGCTAGTATTTCACAGATATTTAAGTATGTTTTTGTACGAAATACACATTTCGTTGATTTTTCCGCCACTCCTATTTACAACTTTTGCTGCAGAAAATATAATTATGTGTAGCGAAAACGTATTCGTAAATTCATTAATTTCAACCTGTAATTTCCAACTTTTAAGGATCATGCAGATGAAAACGCTTACCTGGAGGCATCTGCCAGGACAACGATGAATGTGTGAATGAAAAATGATGGTTCTTCAATATGTAGAAGGAGGCTTTTATGAAATTCGGTCATTTCGATGACGCACAGCGAGAATATGTCATCACGACTCCGAAGACCCCGCTCCCATGGATCAACTACCTCGGATCCCGGGACTTCTTCAGTCTTATCTCAAACACCGCAGGAGGCTACTCCTTCTATAAAGATGCGAAGCTCCTCCGTCTCACCCGCTACCGCTACAACAACTGTCCGCTCGACCAGGGTGGACGCTACTACTATATAAAGGATGGCGACAGCATCTGGAATCCGGGCTGGCAGCCGACGCAGACCGCACTCGATTCCTATGAGTGCCGTCATGGTCTCGGCTATACCGTCATCACCAGCCGAAAGAATCAGCTCGAGGCGAAGCTCGAGGCCTTCGTGCCGGTGGACGATGCCTGTGAGATCAACCGTATCACCCTGCGGAATGATGGAGTCGAGGCCAGAAGCATTGACCTCTTCAGCTTCGTCGAATTCTGTCTCTGGAATGCGCAGGACGACCAGACAAACTTCCAGCGGAACTTCTCGACCGGCGAGGTCGAGGTGATCGGCAGCACGATCTATCATAAGACCGAGTATCGTGAGCGCCGGAATCACTACGCAGTATATTCCGTCAACAAGCCGATCGCGGGCTTCGATACGAGTCGCGACGCCTTCATCGGTGTCTACAACGGCTTCCATAATCCGGAGGCGGTGCTCGCCGGCGAAAGCCGCAACTCCATCGCGCATGGCTGGCAGCCGATCGGCTCGCATCATCTGAAGGTTGAGCTCGCACCGGGCGCCTCCGAGAGCTTCATCTTCGTGCTCGGCTACTGCGAGAATCCGGTCGACGAGAAGTGGGAAGCGCCGGGCATCATCAATAAGAAGCCGGCCGATGCGCTCCTCGCGAAGTACCAGACGGATGCTCAGGTGGACGCTGCGCTCGCAGAGCTGAAAGCGTACTGGGATGGTCTGCTCAGCAGCTACAAGGTGAACAGCAGCGATGAAAAGCTGAACCGCGTCGTCAATATCTGGAACCAGTATCAGTGCATGGTAACCTTCAACATGTCCCGCTCGGCGTCCTACTTCGAGAGCGGCATGGGCCGTGGCATGGGCTTCCGTGACAGCTGTCAGGACCTGCTCGGCTTCGTACACCTGATTCCGGCACGTGCCCGTGAGCGTATCCTCGATATCGCGAACACGCAGCTTCCGGATGGCTCCTGCTATCATCAGTATCAGCCGCTTACGAAGAAGGGCAATGCGGACATCGGCGGCGGTTTCAACGATGATCCACTCTGGCTGATCGCCTGCACACATGCGTATATCGCAGAGACCGGCGACTTCTCGATCCTCGATGAGGCCTGCGCCTGGGACTCGGATTTCACGGAGGCGAAGCCGCTCATGGAGCATCTCCGTCGGAGCTTCAACTTCACCGTCACGCATAAGGGACCGCACCAGCTGCCGCTCATCGGTCGTGCCGACTGGAACGACTGTCTAAACCTGAACTGCTTCTCCGAGGAGCCGGGCGAGAGTTTCCAGACCACCGGTCCATCCGAGGGTCCGGTCGCGGAATCCGTCTTCATCGCCGGTATGTTCGTGAAGTATGGAAAGGAATATGCAGATATCTGCCGTCACATCGGTCTTTGTGAGGAGGCGACCGCAGTCGATCAGGAGGTCGCTGCGATGGTGGAGGCGGTTGAAACCGCCGGCTGGGATGGCGAGTGGTTCATCCGTGCCTTCGATGCATACTCGAATCCGGTCGGCTCTCACGTCTGTGAGGAGGGCCAGATCTTCATCGAGCCGCAGGGCATGTGCGTCATGGCCGGCATCGGTGTCGAGGATGGCAAGGCTGCGACGGCGCTCGCGTCCGTCGAGAAGCGGCTCGAGTGCAAGTACGGTATCGTACTGAACCAGCCGGCCTATACACGTTATCACGTGGAGCTGGGTGAGATCTCCTCCTACCCGCCTGGATATAAGGAGAACGCCGGTATCTTCTGCCACAATAATCCGTGGATCGCGGCAGCGGAGACCATGATTGGTCATGGCAACCGTGCCTTTGAGGTCTTCAAGAAGACCTGCCCGATCTACCTCGAGGATATCTCGGAGATTCACCGCACCGAGCCGTATGTCTACTGCCAGATGGTGGCTGGTCGCGATGCGGCTACCCCGGGTGAGGGCAAGAACAGCTGGCTGACCGGTACGGCTGCCTGGACCTTCACCTGCATGAGCCAGTACATCCTCGGCATCCAGCCGAGTCTGGATGGCTTACGCATCGATCCTTGCATTCCGGATCAGCTCGAGCACTATACCGTCGATCGTGCATACCGTGGTGCACACTACCACATCACGATCGATAACCACGCGCACGCCGAGAAGGGTGTCGTCTCCATGACGGTGGATGGCGCTCCGGTTGCCGGCAATGTCATTCCGCTGGGGCTCAGCGGTGAGCAGCACGAGGTCGTGGTGACGTTAGGTTAAGAGTCCGGAGGACGGGCAGCAGAAGCACAGTACTACGAGACCGGAAAAATCTAAAATTGACCCCTAAGAACCAATAGGCCCTCTGCAATCACTGAGTTTTCTTCATGAAAACTCAGCGTTGCAGAGGGTGCTAAGGAAAATGACTCCAACTGGTTCTAAGGGGTCAATTTTGATTTATTCACGGTCTCTCCGTATGGCTTCTTCTGCCCGTCCTCCGGCCCTCTTTGCCGTGAACGCAGTCATGCCTGCTCGCGCTCCACTTTATGAATCAAATGAATGAGCATCGGGATGAGGTAGGCGCAGGCGGCGAGCCAGGCGGCCTGGTCGGTCCAGCAGATGGCGCTGTAGCCGAAGAGCGGGACGCAGGTGGTCGCGACGAGGATACGGGCGACCATTTCAAGGGCGCCGCTGATGACGGAGAGTGTGCTGAAGCCGAGGCTCTGGATCGCGTAGCGTGTGACGTCGAGGATGGCGAGCAGCCAGTAGAGGATGCCAAGTGTGCCCATATACCGGGCAGCTGCGTCGATGACCGAGACATTGGCCGCATCAACGAAGAGGCTGCCGAGGAAGTGACCGCCGAGGTTCATGATCACACCGGCGACGAGGCCGTACCCGACCGCAAGTGCGAGTGTCACGCGGATCCCCTGCTTCACACGGTCCATCTTATGCGCGCCCATGTTCTGACCGACGAAGGTCGCCATCGCGGTAGCTACGGCGTCAAACGGGCAGAGCATCAGCTGCTTCACCTTGGTGCCGGCGGTGAAACCGGAGAC
>CALAOB010000085.1 GCA_937927445.1 uncultured Oribacterium sp.
TCCACGGGAAACCTCCGACGCCAATGCTGGCGACGCGCAGCAAGACCACGATTATTCTGCACTGGCGGCGGATCCATCCTTCCATGAATCCGCCGATGACCGGCTCGCCGCCGAGCTCCGTGACCCGTACTGGACCGGACGCGACGAGCATTACCCGGCGTACGAGAAGCATGACATCCTCGTCCTCACCGGCGACGGCTCCATCCAGATGAACCTGCAGGAGCTTCAGACGATCATCAGCCACCAGCTGCCGATCAAAATCTTCGTCATCAACAACGGCGGCTACCACAGCATCCGCCAGACGCAGACCAACCTCTTCCGCGGAGAGCCGCTTGTAGGCATTGGCGTCGACTCGGGTATGGGCGGCGTCCAGGACCTGAGCTTCCCGGACATGGAGAAGATCGCGCACGCGTACGGCTTCCCGTTCATACGCGCGCACCACAACGAAGAGCTGCACGACGCGGTTGCGGAGACCCTCGCGACCGACGGCCCGGCCATCTGCGAGATCATGGTGACCCTGACCCAGCAGTTCCTTCCGAAGTCCGCCGCGAAGCGCCTCCCGGACGGCAGCATCATCAGCCCGCCACTCGAGGACCTCGCGCCATACCTCCCGGACGAGGAGATGGACCGGATCATGATCGTCCCGCGGGTTGGCAAATGAGTGGGCTGCCGCCTTTTCCGACATCTTGGTTGAGGCGATCGTCTCACGCGTTGGCAAATGAGTGAGTTCGACTGGATTGACATTAGATTTTGGGAGGAAAATGTCCTTCGGTTGACAAATGCAGGGTTTTGCGAGAAACAGCATTGCCAGTTTGTAATGCTGTTTTCAGAAACAAGGTCTGATTGTGTTATTTTGTAATGCTGATTTTATTCAAACCGCGATATTGCGAAAAAACCAGTAATGTAAGATTTCAGAAAAGCTTGATTCTGTCAAAAAACGGCAATGCTGAATTCTTCGGATTTGGCATTTTGTGAAACGCAGCAATGCAGAAATCAGAATTCTCCTGGTTTTGCGAAAAACCAGGAGAGAAGTAAGAAGGAGTGAATATCGTGCGAGTGCTGATCACTGGCATCACCAGTTTTTTAGGCTTATATACGGCGAAGCTTCTGCTTCAGGAGGGCCATGAGGTCATCGGCGCGGTGCGCCCGGGCAGCCGGCGCGCACAGGAGCTCGAGGCGCATGGCATCAGCGCGTACCCGACCTACCGGACCGTTCACCTCGATCTGAGTGAGCTGCCGGAAGCCGAGCTCGGCGAAGCGCACTACGCGGAGGTGATGGGCCTCGATGGCGCAGCGGCCCCTGCTCGCAGCGCCGAGCCTGCCGGTCATTCCGGCACGGCAGCAGCCATGCAGGTCGCGGCGGACCCTGCGCACAGCGCAGCGCCTGTCGTTGCCGCACAGCAGACGGCCACCTGCCTGCCGTCGCCTGCATTGGCCGACGACACCGCGCCCCTCATCGATGCGTGGGTCCACTTCGCGTGGGACGGCGTCGGCTCCGCGGGCCGCAGCGACACGAACATCCAGATCGAGAACATCCAGAACGCGAAGAAGGCCTACCTCTACGCGAAGCTGCTCGGTGCGCGGAAGTTCCTCTTCGCCGGCTCCCAGGCAGAGGACGGCAGCGGCAATCACCGCGTGCCTATGCCGGTGAGCCCGTACGGAAAGGCGAAGCTCGCCTTCGGCCGCTGGGCGACCGAGCAGAGCCTCCTCTCGGAAATCTACGACGATGCGCCGATGCAGTTCATCCACATGCGCATCTACAGCGTGTACGGCAGCGGCGATCATGAAACGAGCCTCGTGAACACCGTGCTTCGCGCCGCCCTTCGCCACGAAGCCATCACCCTCGGCCCGTGCGAGCAGCGCTGGAACTACCTCGAGGTCCACGACCTCGCCCGCGCGATCCGCATCCTGCTCCGCTCTGAGGACACCCGCACCGGCATCTACGACATCGCCGGCTCCGACTCCCGCCTGCTGAAAAAGTACGTCATCGCGATGAATGCCATCGCGGGGGATGACGCGGAGCTCCGCTTCGGCACCCGCGCGAACAATGCAGAGGGCGCCGCGAATATGTCGCCGGAGATCCTCAAGCTCCAGCGCCTCGGCTTCCACCAGGAAATCTCCTTTGAAGCCGGCATCGGCATGCTCCTGAAGACGATGCGGGAAAAAAGCGCAGAATCCTGAGCCACGGATGTTGGATCAGCTCTTACGATTTATTTGATGTTGGAAATTTAAGACGGCAAAGCAGATCGAAGAATCTACTTCATAGCTGTCGAAAGGATGGTGGAGTTAGACGAGCAGCGTCTGGCTGCGCTTGATCTACTTTATGACCGACGAAAGGATTTATATATGAAGATGACCTGTATCGCCTGCGGCCACGCGCTGTCGCCGCTGATGACCCTCGATGACATGCCGGCGAGCGCGCAGAACATCCCGGCGGCGTCAGAGCTTGCGGAGGACCATCCGCTGAGCCTCACGCTCTGCCAGTGCCCGTCCTGCGGCCTCGTCCAGTTTGACACCGAGCCGGTCGACTATTACCGTGACGTCATCCGCGCCGGCGGTGGCACCCGCACCATGACCCGCCTCCGCCACGAGGAGTACGCGCGCCTCCTCACCGCCATGCAGGAGCAGCATATCCGCGGTCGCCGCATCGTGGAAGTCGGCTGCGGCCGCGGTGAGTTCCTTCGCATGTGGCAGAATCTCGCCGAGGACCCGGAAGGTGCCGCTGCGCTCTCCCGCG
>CALAOB010000086.1 GCA_937927445.1 uncultured Oribacterium sp.
ACAAACGTAGTACACTGGGGTGGGCAGGCAAACGAGAAGAGGCGTCTGGTATGGACGACCTCAAAAATCAGGTCGCTTAAGAAAAAAACACGTCTGAACTGTTACGGAACCAGGCAGGTCCTCGGACTTCCATTAAATTCGGCTATTCCTATCCGCCTGGAAAAGTAGTATCATCAACGAAGTTTTTAAATTTCGGGGGTGTGCCGGTGGAAACAAATCCAAACAAGATCGATATGCTGCATGGCGGGCTTTTCTGGAAGCTCGTGCTGTTCGCACTGCCGCTGGTGGCGAGCAGTATCCTGCAGCATTTTTTTAATTCGGCGGATGTGGCGGTGGTTGGCCGTTTTGCGGGTGGCGATGCCCTCGCAGCGGTCGGGGCCAATGTTGCCAACGTGGGTGTTTTCGTGAACTTCCTGGTCGGTGCCTCGATCGGCCCGAATGTCGTCGTGGCGACGCTGATCGGCAGCGGGCGTATGGACGAGGTATCGGATGCAATCCACACGGTCATCGCGATGGCCATCACGGGCGGACTTCTGCTGATGGGCATCGGCCTCGCCATCGCGCGCCCGCTCATCGAAGCCATCGGTACGCCGGTGGAGGTGCTCGACATGGCAGTGCTGTACTTCCGCATCTACATGCTCGGACTCCCGTTCATCACGCTCTATAACTTCGGCGCAGCGATCCTCCGCTCCATCGGTGACACGAAGCGTCCGCTGATGTACATGATCTTCGCCGGTGTGCTGAACGTCATCCTGAATCTGCTGTTCGTCGTGGTTTTCAAAATGAGCGTGGCGGGTGTCGCACTCGCCACCACCATCGCGAACTTCACCTCGGCGGCACTCGTGTTCCGCACGCTGCTCCATGAAGAAGGGCCACTTAAGCTCCGGATCGACAGCATTGCCCTGCACCCGAGGTATATGAAGCGTGTGCTGCAGGTCGGCCTCCCGGCGGGCGTGCAGGAGTCGGTGTTCTCGGTTTCAAACATTTTCGTCCAGGCCGGCGTCAACAGCTTCGGCGCGCAGGCGATCGCGGGTGCGGCGGCGGGCCTCAATTTCGAGTACTTCACCTATGATATCTGCGCTGCGTTCGCGCAGGCTGCGGTGACCTTCTACAGCCAGAACCTCGGCGCGGGCGAGCATGGTCGCTGCCGGCGCGTCTTCCGCCTCACGATGCTCCAGTCTATCCTGTTCACGCAGCTGCTGGCGCTGCCGTTCACGATCTGGGCGCGCGAATTCGCCGGGCTCTACACGACGGATCCGGTCGCCATCGACTACGCCGTGAGCCGGATGTACCACGTCATGGCGGTCGAGGGCCTGTGCACGCTCTTCGATACCCCGTCCGGCGTCCTCCGCAGCATGGGCTACGCGATCAGTCCGTCCGTCATCACGATCCTAGGCACCGTCGTCTTCCGAATCATCTGGCTCCTGACCGTGTTCCGCGCCGTGCCGACCTACGAGGTGCTGATGAGCGTATACCCGGTGTCGTGGGTGCTTACCGGCACCACGCTGATCGCTATGTACTACCGGGCGCTATATAAAAGAAAGGAAAGCAAATGAATCAGGAACGTTTCGAGAAGCAGCGGGAGTTCATCCTGGAGATCGATAAGGAAAAGGAAATCTACCGTCAGACGCATCTGACGAATCACGGGCGTCGCGAGGGGGATGCGGAGCATGCGTGGCACATGGCCATCATGGCGTATCTGCTCCGTGAGTACAGCAACGCCGAGGTCGATATTGCGCATGTCATGATGATGTGTCTGATCCATGACATCGTCGAGATCGACGCGGGCGATACCTACGCCTACGACGAGGAGGGGCTGAAGACGCAGAAGGAGCGCGAGGAGAAGGCGGCGGACCGCATCTTCGCTCTGCTACCTGCGGACCAGCGCGATGAGCTCAGGGCGATCTTCGAGGAGTTCGAGGCCTACGAGACGCCGGAGGCGAAGTACGCGCATGCGATGGACAACCTCCAGCCGCTTCTGCTGAATGCCTCCAACGAGGGCGACGACTGGAAAACGCACGGCGTGTCCTTCAACACCGTGTGGGGCCGGCAGCAGAAGACCGCCCGCGGTTCCGAGGCGCTCGCAGCGTTTTCACGCGCGGTCATGGAGGACTTCGCCGACCGCGGGATCCTGAAGGATGATCGCGACGGGAAGCACGAGCACTGATCAGTCATTGCGGAAGGAACTGTGTCGCAGCACAGGAAGGGCGAAGAGGAGTTAATGGGGTCAGACCTCATTAGTTTTCTCTAAACAGAATCTAAACTGCGAGTTAATGGGGTCAGACTCTGTTAAGTAGAGATGTTATCCGCTATAACGAGGCGGTCTTGAAAACCGTTTAGTCGTCTGGCTGAGGAGCGAAGAGAGGAGACAGCATGGGAGAACTGAAATTTCGCGTGGCGCGGCCGGAGGATGCGGAGGCGCTCCTTGCAATTTACGCGCCGTATGTCGAGGAGACCGCGATCACCTTCGAGTATGAGGTGCCGGGCGTCGAGGAGTTCCGCGCGCGCATTGCGCACACGCTGGCGACCTATCCGTACATCGTCGCCGTGGAAGAAAATAAAATCATTGGCTACGCCTATGTCGGGCGTCTGCACGAGCGTGCGGCGTACGACTGGACTGTGGAGACCTCGATCTACGTCGACCGGAGTGCGCGGAAGCAGGGGCTCGGGCGGCAGCTCTACGAGCGACTCGAGGCGATCCTCCGCGCGATGAACATCATCAGCGTGAATGCCTGCATCGCGTATCCGGAGACGATGAACGCGACCGTGGGGGCGCTGACCACATCAGATTCGATGCAGGAAGCGCTTCGGGAGGGTCCTGCAGATAGCGGTGCCAGCATTGGCGAAGACCCGTACCTGAACACGAACAGCCCGGACTTTCATGCGCACCTCGGTTACCAGCTCGTCGGGCATTTCCATGCCTGCGCGTACAAGTTTGACCGCTGGTACGACATGATCTGGATGGAAAAGTGGATCGCGCCGCACCCGGCGAAACCGGAGGCGATGATTCCCTTCCCGGAGCTGCCGGAGGAAGTCGTGGAGCGCTGTTTGCGGTTAGGAAGTAAAATTGTAAAAAGGAAAGAGGCTTAGATGATTCAGACAGAATTCCGCGACCGGCTTTGTGACCGCTGTGGCCTGGCGGCAGTGCACTATATTCTGATGGTGCTGATTGCGCTGGTGCTGCTGATGTTCGTGGTGGATGGTTATATGCGGCATCTGCAGGATATCGCGATGACTTATGACTGCGAGGAGGTCAATGAGGCGGTGGCCTGCGCGAAGACGCAGTACCTGATGGACGGGGCGCCGGGGGCCGTGGTGTACTACTATGACGCCGAAACGAAGCAGGTGTATACACGGGATCATTTCCAGGAGAAGGATCGCATCAGGCTGAAGGGCTACGGTCGTTCACTGGAGTTTCAGAACCGGCAGGCGCAGACGGGAGCCATCGGCGTGCCGAACCGGGGCGATGAGCGCTACCGGACGGCGATCGGCCGACTCGATGACGGTACGACGACTACGAGTAACGATGTTACACATAACCGGACGTTCCTCGACAACATCCGGCAGAACGTGACGGGTCTCGGTGATCCGGACGGCGCGCAGTTCCTCGCCATCAGCTTCGCACAGGACGGGCAACTCTCGATGGTGCGATGGCGCGGCCCGGTGCTCTATTACTACGATTACAGGATGATGTCCGCGGAAGAGAAGGCGGCCCTGACCGGCGAGGAGCGCGAGCTCATCGCCGAGGACGCCCCGGAAGGCGAGACGCTCTTCTGGAACAGCCAGTACTGAGCCCTGGCTGTATCTGTCCTCACACCAGGTAGCCTCGCCCGTGCGTCCGGTAGCAGTAGGCGGAGATGAAGATGGTGACGGCTTCGGCGCATGGCATGGTGAGCCAGATGCCGTTCACGCCGATGAGCTGCGGGAGGATCAGGATGAAGGCCACCACGAGGATCAGCGAGCGGAGGGTCGAAATGAGGGCGGAGATGAAGCCGTTTCCGAGGGCGGTGAAGTAGCCGGAGAGGAAGACGTTCCATCCGATGAAGATGAAGACCGGGCTGAAGAGCCGGAGGCCCTCCCAGGTGAGGTCGAACACGTGGCCGGGACCGGCGAAGAGGTGGATGAGCGGCTGACCGAGGCCGAGCGAGATGGCCATGACGATCACGGAGGTGAGGGCGATGGTCAGGAAGCTGTAGCGTAGCGTCTCCCGGATCTTCACCGGATTACCGGCGCCGACATTGAAGCTCACGATCGGTGCGGCCGCCACCGCGATGCCCATGTAAAACGCGATGAAGAAGTAGTAGAGATACATGATGATCGTGACCGCCGCGACCCCGTCCTCGCCATAATGCCGGAGGATGATGATGTTAAACAGAAAGGTCGTGATGCCGGTCGACATCTCGGTGAGCATCTCACTGCTGCCGTTCGTGCAGGACTTCACGAGCACGTCGGCGTGCATCCGTGTGCGACAGAAGCGGATATGGCTGAAGCGGAGGAAGTAGACGAGGCCGATCATGGCGCTCGCGGTGATCGACAGGGTGGTGCCCCAGGCCGCGCCGTAGGTGCCCAGGCGGAATACGCCGACGAGGATGTAATCGAAGACGACGTTCAGCACGAGGCCGGTCATCGACATCCAGAGCCCGACCTTCGGGCTGCCGTCGGTCCGCACGAGGTACTCGAAAAACAGCTTGAAGGACATCGGGATGCTGCCGAGAAAGATGACCTTTGCGTACGGCAGGACATGCGCGAGCAGGCGCTCACTGCTGCCGAGGAAGAGGCAGACCGGCTTCAGGAAGACGAGACCGAAAATCGTAAACAGCGTCGCGAGGACGAGCAGGACCAGGGTGATGAAGGTGAAAATCTGATTCGCCTCATGGTCCTTTTTCTGTCCCATTTTTTCGCCAATGATGGCGCCCGCACCGGTTGCAAGCATCACGGAGGTTCCGAAGATGACGCAGGTCACCGGAATCACGATATTGATGCCCGCGAGCGCATCGGAACCCGCGTATTTCGAGACGAAGTAGCCGTCGATCGTCGTGTAGAAGGACAGGAAGATCATGGTCAGCACCGACGGGATCAGATACTTCAGGAATTGCGGGTAGGTCATGTGGTTTTCAAAACAGTTCATTTTTTCTCCTGCTTATCGTGTTCTTCATGGGCTCTCCGCGGTAAGCGTTCTGCAGCTGCCGTGCCCTCGATAAGCACTCCTTATCTATTGTGTACTCTCTCTAATCTAAACCATATAGTTGCTATATAGTCAAGAGGGGAGCTGCAGCGAAAATGATACAGCATCGAGTTTCTGTAACAATGGCGAGAAAGAAATAAGTGGAAATCTGTGCCACGATCCATAAAAACCTATTATATACCGGCCTGTGCATGCTATAATCATTTCGATTTTTACGATATTTAAAATATTTCAGAAACGGGGCCTCATGTATCAGACTACGCCGCTTATCATGTTTTACATCCTCATCTTCGCGTTCCTGTTCGGGGCGGTGTTCGGGAGCTATATCGACTGTGTGGCGTGGCGGCTCGTGCATCAGGAGCGGGTCGCGCGTGGCCGCTCGCACTGTGATGTCTGCGGGCATGCACTCGGCGCCGGCGATCTGATCCCGATCGTTTCGTATCTTCGCTCGGGCGGTCGCTGCCGCTACTGCGGGGCGAAGTTCAGTGCGGAGTCGACCTGGGTGGAGCTCACGCTCGGCCTCGCTTTCGCCGCGATCGTCTATAAATTCGACGTTTCCTTCGTTGCGCTTCGTTATCTCGGGCTCCTCGTGATCCTGATGGGGCTCAGTCTCGTGGATCAGAAGACCTGCATCATCCCGGACCGTTTTCACGTCGCCGGCATCCTCTGGTGGTTCCTCACGCTGCCGCTCATCGCGTGCACGCAGGGCCGCGGTCTCACCGAGGCGCTCAGCATCACAGGCGCACGTTTACCGCTGGTCAATGCTCCCGGCCTCCACGATGGGCTCGGCCGGATCATACTGGCTGCGGCAGACAGCGCAGCGACTGCCAGCACATCCCTCGTGAACAACGCCAGCGCTGCCGCCACAAATGCTGCCAGCGCAGCGCCCGCGGGTGCATCACTTGCGACCGGTGCCAGCGCCACCTTCACCGCAGACATCCCGTTCACGCAGTGGCTCCTCACGGATCTCAGGTGGAGCCTCGTCAGTGCCTTCGGTGTCGGCCTCCTGATGCTGCTGATCTCGTTCGTCTTCGACAAGCTCACGGGAAAAGAGAGCCTCGGCGGCGGAGACATTAAGCTGCTGTTCATGACCGGGCTTTATATGCGGCCGGGCGTGACGCTGTTCAGCCTGATCCTCAGCTGCTTCGTGGGGCTCTTTATCGCGCTTGGGCTCAAAAAGGATAAAATCCCCTTCGGACCATCCATTTCCATCGCCGTTTTCCTCTCTATTTTATTTGGAAGTGAATTCGTGGCGTGGTATACTGGACTCATATTGTGAAAAATGTTGCCTTGCGGGCCCCGGCCAGGGAAGGTAAGGGACCCGGAAGGCGTTTCGCGTGCATATAAACCGCAGGGAAACCGGCGGAAACTATCAGAACAGATGAGGAATATATGAAAATCACGAAAGTTGTCGGTATCGACATCGGAAACTACCGAATCAAGATTTCATACATCGTAAAGGGAGAGCTGAAGGACGTTTTCGTCGAGACGCTCCCGGATAATATCGTGAAGGACGGCATGATCCAGTACTGGGATGCGATGGCGGACTTTCTGAAGGAGACCTTTCAGAGCCACGGCATCCACTGCCGGAACGTCATCTTCACCCTGCCGTCGAGCGGCGCCTACATGCGTGTGGTCGATCTGCCGCGCATGACCGTGAAGCAGCTCCAGCTAAACCTTCCGTTCGAGTTCCATGATTACATCAGCGAGCCGACCGAGAAGTACTTCTACGACTATGCGGTGATTGAGGAGGGCGAGAAGACGATGAAGCTCCTTGCAGTGGCATGCAGCCGCGAACTGATCGACCGCTACCGGACGCTCGCGAAGCATGCGAAGCTGAACGCTGTCGGCCTCGTGCCGGAGGTGCTCGGTTTCCAGCGTGTCCTCCGCCGCTATAACGCGCTGTTCCGCGTGCCGGATGAGAAGGACTATGCGATCCTCGACATGGGCGACCGCAGCTTCAAGCTCCACTTCTTCCGGCATGGGGTCTACGAGGTCACCCGACCGCTCGAGCCGGGTGCTCGTCACATCGCGGAGATCGCCGCGGAGATTCGTGGCACGGATGTGCACATCGGCCAGCTCGCCACCGAGTCGAACCAGGATGACGTCCTCGCGCACGAGAACATGGAGGCTCTCTACGAGAGCAGTGCCGTGCAGATCATGCGTGCGATGAACTTCTACAGCTACAGCAACACGAACAACACGATCGACACCCTGTACTACTGCGGTGGTGCCGCGAACTATCCTGCGCTGCTTGAGACCATCGAGGAGACGATGAACCTCCCGATGCGCCCGCTCACGGACCTCATGCCGTACACCGAGCCGGGTCTCGAGGCCGCGCTTCTCCTGAGCCCGCAGAGCTACGGCGTCGCCCTCGATCCGGAGGCGAAGGTGCGCGCGCTCAGTGACGATGAAATCAGGGAGACATTGGCCAGACAGCAGGAGGTACCGGTTTGACGAACTTAAAAGAACTTGGAAAAGTGCAGATCGGTCGGAGTGGCAGGTACCCGTCGAAGAAAACCATCAACCTCATGTACCGCGAGCACGACACGCAGGACCGCATCTTCACGATCGTCCTCTTCGTGCTGTTCATGATTTTCCTGTATTTCTTCTCCTGCTATGGCGTGGCGGCGCAGCTCGCGCGTGCCGATGCCGCGGAGGCGAACTACAGCCGTATGGAGCAGAACCTCGAGAAGATGAAGGAGGCGAACAGTGAGTACGCGAACGTGCGTGCCGACTACTCCCACTACGGCAACGGCTACCTCAACGACGAGGAGCTTTCCCGTCAGGACCGCGTCACCATGCTGAACGTCATCGACGAGCGCGTGCATGCGGCGGGCGGCATCCAGACCATCCAGATCCAGGACAATATCGCGGTAATCACCGTCGGCGTGACCGACGCGCAGCGTCTCCCGGACATCATCCTCTCACTCGAGGGCTCCGAGTACGTGAGCTACGTGACGGCCCAGACCGCCGCGACCGATGAGGACAGGGATAAGCTGTCGCTCTCCGAGGATGGTACCCCAGATCAGCCGCTCTTCGTGACCGGCCAGCTGACGATCTACTTCCGCACCCCGGAGGAGGTCCGTGTAGCGCTCGCGTCCGGTGAGGCCTCCGCGACCAGCGATCAGACCC
>CALAOB010000087.1 GCA_937927445.1 uncultured Oribacterium sp.
GCTTGATTTCACACGGTCTCTACGTATGGCCTCTATTGCCACCCCTACGGGGCCACTTAGCTGACCTGTTACAAGTAAACTTCTGGGTAGCCGAGGGTCTGACCCCGGTGAGTAGTGATTAGAAAGGAGAGAGACGATGATCGATCTTGAGCGAATCGGTGCGGCGGCGCGCGCGGCGGCGCGGCAGCTTGCGGTGCTGGATACCGAAAAGAAGAATCGGGTGCTGATGGCGGCGGCGGATGCCCTCGATCGGGAGGAGAATCAGGCGGCGATCCTCCGGGCGAATGCGGAGGATCTCGCCATCGCGGATCAGAATCAGATGGCGGCGGGGCTCCGGGATCGTCTGCGTCTCACAGGGGAGCGTCTCCATGCGATGGCGGATGCGATCCGCGATATCGCGGCGCTTGAGGATCCGGTCGGCGAAGTGCTGTCCGAGACAGAGCGTCCGAACGGGCTCCGGCTTCAGAAGGTGGCGGTGCCGATCGGTGTGATCGGGATCATCTATGAGGCGCGTCCGAACGTGACGAGTGACGCCTGGTCCCTCTGCTTCAAGACGGCGAATGCCGTGATCCTGAAGGGTGGTTCGGATGCGATCCACTCGAACCTCGCGATTACGAAGGTCCTCCGGAGCGCCATCGAGGCCGCCGGCATTGACCCGAACGTACTGCAGCTCATCGAGGCGACGGATCACGAGACGACGAACCGTTTCATGCAGATGAACGAGTACGTGGATGTGCTGATTCCGCGCGGCTCGCACCGGCTGATCCAGGCGGTCGTGCGCAATGCTTCCGTGCCGGTCATCGAGACCGGGGCCGGGAACTGTCACATCTTCCTCGACAAGGATGCGGATGTGGCGAAGGCGGTGCCGATCGTGTTTAATGCGAAGACGCAGCGCATCGGTGTGTGCAATGCCTGCGAGTCACTGGTCGTGGATGAACGCGTGCTGTCGACGGTGCTCGTGCCGGTGATCCGGAAGCTCCAGGAGAGGCAGGTCGAGGCGTACTGTGATGCGCTGAGTTTTGCAGCGGTGCAGGCGGCGGCAGCGGCCGGGGAGGGCATCGATATGGGCCTCGTGCATCCGGCGACGGAGGAGGATTTTACGACGGAGTACCTCGACTATAAGATTTCGGTGAAGACGGTGCACTCGGTGGCAGAGGCGATCGCGCACATCAACCGCTGCAGCACCGGGCACAGTGAGGCGATCATCACGGAGGATGCGGCGCATGCGGAGCAGTTCCTGAACGGGATCGACAGTGCCTGTGTCTACTGGAATGCGTCGACGCGTTTCACGGATGGCGGCTGTTTCGGCTTCGGTGCCGAGATCGGCATCTCGACCGGGAAGCTCCACGCGCGGGGCCCGATGGGGCTTCGGGAGCTCACCACCTATAAATATAAGATCTACGGAGATGGACAGATCCGTTGAATTCTGCAGGGCCCCGGAGGGCCGGCATCAGAAGCACAGTTTCTACGTATGGCGTCTGCTGTCGCTCCTCCGGGGACCTTTGGCTGAATGATACCAAAACATAGATATGTACAGAAAGTTGATTTGATTTATGGATTACATTATTGACTACAGGGAAATCGTGGAGCAGGCGCCGGTGGAGGAGCCGGCGCGGCAGTACTATTTCATGGACCGTGTTCGTGAGCTTGTGGAGATGAAGAAGCAGGGAGGCTATGCGGCGCACTGTATGGTCGAGGTGATGGGCTGTCAGATGTCGGCGAAGGATGGCGAGAAGCTGCTCGGTATCCTGGAGCGCTGCGGCTACACGGTGACGGAGGATGACCGGGATGCGGATGTGGTGCTGTTCACGACCTGCACGGTGCGGGAGAATGCGAACATGAAGCTCTACGGTCGGGTCGGTCGCCTGAAGCATCAGTACGAGCACCGCGACGGGATGATCATCGGGATCACCGGCTGCATGATGCAGGAGAAGGACGAGGTCGAGGGGATTCGGAAGCGTTATCCGTACGTGCGTCTCGTCTTCGGTACGCACAATGTCTACAAGCTCGCGGAGCTGCTGTACCAGACACTCGTGACCGGAAAGCGGACCTTTGAGGTGCTCGAGGATACGAAGATGATCGTCGAGGAGCTGCCGAGCGACCGCCGCTACCGCTTCAAGGGTGCGGTGAACATCAGCTACGGCTGTAATAATTTCTGTACCTACTGCATCGTCCCGTATGTGCGTGGACGCGAGAAGTCGCGGAATGCGACGGCGATCCTTCGTGAGTGCGAGCAGCTGATCGCGGATGGCTGTCTCGAGATTACCCTGCTCGGTCAGAATGTCAATTCCTATGGCAATGACATCCCAGGCAGCACGAGCTTCCCGGAGCTGCTCGCCGCTGTGGCAGAGCTCCCGGGCCTCCGGCGTGTCCGCTATATGACTTCAAACCCGAAGGATCTTTCGGATGAGCTCATCGAGGTGATGAAGACGCACCCGAACATCGAGCGGCACATCCACCTGCCGCTGCAGTCCGGCTCCAGCGCGATCCTCAAGCGCATGAACCGTCACTATACGAAGGAGAGCTACCTCGCGCTCGTGGAGAAGATCCGCCGGGAACTGCCGGATGTGGCGCTCAGCACGGATATCATCGTGGGCTTCCCGGGTGAGACCGAGGCGGATTTCCAGGATACCGTGGACGTCGTGCAGAAGGCACAGTTTGACGCGGCCTACACCTTCATCTACAGTAAGCGGACGGGCACGCCGGCGGCGAGCTTCGAGCAGGTGCCGGAGGAGGACGTGAAGGACCGCTTCGACCGTCTTCTGAAGGTCGTGCAGGAGAGCTCGGCGGCGAACGAGACACGTGACCTCGGGAAGACCATGGAGGTCCTCGTCGAGGATGAGAACAAAAACCAGGAGGGCTACCTCACGGGACGCCTCTCGAACAGCGTGTTCGTGCACTTCCCGGGCCCGAAGGAGATGATCGGCACCATGCAGATGGTGAAGCTCACGGAGTCGAAGGGCTTCTACTACTTCGGCGAGCTCGCCGACTGAGCGAGGCCAATGCAGGGGGCCGGCACGCACATGTCCGCCTCGGAGAGCATGAAGGGCGGAAGAGCGATGTAAGCATTGGCCCCGGCAGCGGGCGGAATGGAAGACAGAAGGACCTGCGGGCAGCAGGCAGCGAAAGGAAACAGATGGCTGAGAAAAAGTTGTCGCCGATGATGGCGGAGTACCTCGAAACCAAAAAGCAGTATCCGGACTGCATCCTCTTTTATCGCATCGGCGATTTCTATGAGATGTTCTATGAGGACGCGAAGACGGCGTCGTCGGTGCTGGACCTGGTGCTGACGGGCAAGGACTGCGGACAGGCGGAGCGGGCACCGATGTGCGGCATCCCGTTTCATGCGGCGGACAGCTATGTGACGCGGCTCGTGGGCGCGGGCTACAAGGTGGCCATCGCAGAGCAGCTCGAGGATCCGAAGCTCGCGAAGGGACTGGTGAAGAGAGGGGTCATCCGCGTGGTGACACCGGGAACATTGACCGCCGAGCAGGGGCTCGATGAGACGAAGAACAACTTCCTCATGAGTATCTTCTACGATGCGTCAGGCTTCGGCGTGAGCAGCGTCGATGTGTCGACCGGTGAGTTCCTGACGACGACCTGCGGGACGGTGAAGGAGGTGCTCGATGAGCTGAGCCGCTTCCAGCCGGCGGAGATCGTGTGCAACCAGGCGTTTATGATCTCGGGCGCGGACACGGACTTCATCAAGGACCGCTTCAATCTGATCATCACGGAGCTCGAGGATTCTGTATACAAGGACGAGGCGGCGACGAAGCTGCTCGAGGAGCATTTCCATGCGAGCATCCAGGGGATCGGCCTCGCGGACCGGGACCTCGCGCGTCTGAGTGCCGCAGCGGCACTGCACTATGTTTATGAGACGCAGAAGAACACCGTCGCGCATATCTCGAACATCCGCTACTACGCAAGCAGCCAGTATATGATCATCGACACCGCGACGCAGCGGAACCTCGAGCTCATCGAGACGATGCGGGAGAAGAAAAAGCGCGGGACGCTGCTCTGGGTCCTCGACAAGACCCGGACCGCGATGGGCGCACGTATGCTCCGGCGCTTCCTCGAGCAGCCGCTCATCGACCGGGCGCAGATCCTCGCGCGGCAGGACGCCATCGAGGAGCTCTGCGGGCACTATATCGACCGCGAGGAGATGTCCGAGTACCTGAACACCGTCTACGATTTCGAGCGTCTGCTCGGAAAGATCTGCTATAAGACGGCGAATCCGCGGGATCTCATCGCCTTCAAGCAGTCGCTTCGCATGCTGCCGGACATCCGGCAGGAGCTCGGGCTCTTCGAGTCTCCGCTCATGAAGGAGATCTACGAGGGCATCGACGAGATGCAGGAGCTCTACCAGATGATCGACCAGGCGATCGTGGAGGATCCGCCGGTCTCGAGCCGTGATGGCGGGATCATCCGCGAGGGCTACCACGCCGAGGCGGACCGCTACATGCAGTCAAAGCTGAACGGCAAGCAGTGGCTCGCGGAGCTTGAGCAGCGGGAGCGGGAGCGCACGGGCATCAAGACCCTGAAGGTGAAGTTCAACCGTATCTTCGGCTACTGTATCGAGGTGACGAACAGCTTCAAGGACCTCGTGCCGGCGGACTATATCCGGAAGCAGACCCTGACGGGCGCGGAGCGCTACACGACGGAGGAGCTCGAGAAGCTCCAGAATGAGATCCTCGGTGCGGAGGAGAAGCTGCACCAGCTCGAGTACGAGCTTTTCTGTGATGTGCGGGATACCATCGCGGAGAACGTGCAGCGCGTGCAGAAGACCTCACACTACGTAGCGCTGCTCGACTGTCTGATCTCGCTTTCGAAGGTCGCGACGAGCAACAACTACTGCCGTCCGGAGATCAACGAGGCGGGCCGCATCGACATCAAGGATGGGCGCCATCCGGTCATCGAGAAGCTCCTGCAGGATGGGATGTTCGTGACCAATGATACCCGCCTCGACGATACGACGGACCGGATCGCCATCATCACCGGACCGAACATGGCCGGTAAATCGACCTATATGCGGCAGGTGGCGCTGATCGTACTGATGGCGAGCATCGGCTCCTTTGTGCCGGCGAGCCATGCGGACATCTCGATCTGCGACCGCATCTTCACGCGGGTCGGCGCAAGCGACGACCTCGCGTCCGGGCAGTCGACCTTCATGGTGGAGATGAACGAGGTGGCGAACATCCTCCGGAATGCGACGACGAAGTCGCTGCTGATCCTCGACGAGATCGGCCGCGGTACCTCGACCTTCGACGGCCTCAGCATCGCCTGGGCCGTGGTCGAGTACATCGCGAAGGTCGTTCGGGCGAAGACTCTCTTCGCCACGCATTATCACGAGCTCACCGAGCTCGAGGGACGGCTGGACGGCGTCAACAACTACTGTATCGCGGTCACCAACCACGATCAGGATATCGTGTTCCTCCGGAAGATCATCCCTGGGGGCGCCGACCAGTCGTACGGCATCGACGTGGCGAGTCTCGCCGGCGTGCCGCGCCCGGTCATCGACCGGGCGAAGGAGATCGCCGCGGAGCTCAGCGACGCGGATATCCTCGCGAAGGCGCGCGAGCTTGACCGCGAGCCGGGCTTCCGTCAGGAAAGCCTCGCGCTCGAGGAGAGCGGCGCCGGCGCGGACAACACAAGCACGGCAGCCACAGCAGCGGAAACACCAGCAGCGGGTGCAGCAGGTACCGAATCGGCGCTCCCGGCATCGATCCGCGACGCCATCGACTACCTCCGCAGCATCGACATCAACCACATGACCCCGCTCGACGCCATGAACACCCTCTACGAACTGAAGGACCGCTTCCAGCTGTCATAACATGTTCGAGAGGCCGAGGGGTCAGACCCACGCTTCACGGCCGGAGTCCCGTGGATTCAGCCATTCGGGGGTCTGACCCCCGGTAATCAGAGGAAGGTCGAAAAAATCAGACTTTCCTTAAGCGAGGAGAGAAATGAAAATCAACATTTTAAGTGATGAGACCATCAATCAGATAGCGGCGGGCGAGGTGATCGAGCGGCCGCTCAGTGTCGTGAAGGAGCTCCTCGAGAACGCCATCGATGCTGGCAGCACCGCCGTCTCGGTCGAGATCCGCGACGGCGGTATCTCCATGATCCGTGTGACGGATAACGGCGGCGGCATCGCAGAGGAGGACGTGCGTAATGCCTTCGTTCGCCATGCCACCTCGAAGATCCGCGATGCCCGCGACCTCCTCAGCATCCAGACCCTCGGCTTCCGTGGTGAGGCCCTCGCCTCCATCGCCAGTGTCGCCCGTGTCGAGCTGATCACGAAGACCCCGGGTGCTCTCATGGCCGTGCACTACCAGATCGAAGGCGGTGTCGAGAAGGATTTCGCCCAGATCGGCGCACCCGACGGCACGACCTTCATCGTGCGGGATCTCTTTAAGAACGTCCCGGCCCGCCGGAAGTTCCTGAAAAGTCCGCAGGCCGAAGCGGCGCGGATCCAGGACATCCTGGAGAAAGAAGCATTGGCCCACCCGGAGGTCGCCTTCCGCTACCTGCAGGACGGCCGCCAGCTCCTCGCGACGCTCGGCAACGGCTCGCTCCTCGACGTGATCTACTCGATCTACGGCCGCGATGTCACGAACCAGCTCATCACCGTGAACCGCGCCTACCAGCGCTCGACCCTCACCGGACTCCCGGCGGTCACCGTCCGCGGCTTTATCGGAAAGCCTGTGATCACCCGCGCGAACCGCAACTTCGAGCTCTATTTCGTGAACGAGCGCTTCGTGAAGAACCCGATGATCATGAAGGCGATCGAGGACGGCTACCGCGCCTTCCTTATGCAGCACAAGTTCCCGTTCGTCGTCCTGATGATCGACGTGAATCCGGAGATCGTCGATGTGAACGTCCACCCGCAGAAGCTCGAGGTGCGCTTCTCCGACGGCATGCTCATCTATAACTCCGTCCTCGACGCCGTGCAGAACGCCCTCCGCCAGACGGAGCTGATCGTAAACACGGATCTGGACGCTGCAGACGCCGGCAGGGGCACACACGCCGCAGCTTCGACCGGCAGCGGAAGCACCGTGCCGAAAACCCCGGTCATGCCGCATGTCGAGCCGTTCGAAAAGAAGCGCGTGGAGGCGACCCGTGAAGTCTATGCGGAAGCCCTCCGCCCGCAGCTGCACCCGGACGCCGCCCCGAAGGAGGACATCTACCTCCAGGGACAGTCACATACAGGCAGCAGCGGAAGCTCTGACGGACTCCATGAACGCAGCAGCGACACTTCGGTGGCGCAGAACAGTACTTCATCTTCCGAACTCAGCAGCTTCCGAACCTCGCCGAACGAGCACAGCTCCGGATTCATTCTTCAGGATTTCGACCGCTCGATGGAAACAGTGCGCCGCGAAAACCCGGCGTATATGCAGGGAAGCGCAGACAGCGTGGCTTCGACAGAAATTATGAATACTTCTGAAGGACAGCAAGCTTCCATTGGTAGTCAGCATTCGGCAGATGTGATTTCTTCTGCAGCTGAATCGAGCGACACTTCGGTGGCTCACAATGTGAAGGATGCGACCGATGCACCAGCGATTTCTGCCTCTTCGGAAGAGAAGAGTACCGCTGCCGCCGCACCTGCGCCGCAGAAGCCGGAGCAGGAAACCCTGTTCTCGGAGCGCTTCCTCAGTGAACAGGCGCGCAGCGCGCACCGCATCATCGGGCAGGTCTTCGAGACCTACTGGCTCGTCGAGTACGGTGATAAGCTCTACATCATCGACCAGCATGCCGCCCACGAGAAGGTGAACTTCGAGCGCATGATGAAGCGCCTCCGCGAGAAGAAGCCGGCCAGCCAGTACCTGAATCCACCGATTCTTCTGACCCTGACCGCTGACGAAGCCCGTGTCCTTGAGGAGCACATGAACTACTTCGAGCAGCTCGGCTATGTGATTTCCAGTCTCGGCGATCGCGACTACAGCATCTCCGCCATCCCGACCGACCTTCCGGAGCTCAGCAAGAAGGAGCTCCTCCTCGAGATCCTCGATGAGCTCACGGACGAAGCCGGCATGACGACCCCGGACACCATCTACGACAAAATCGCCTCGATGTCCTGCAAGGCCGCCGTCAAGGGCAACAACAGACTCAGCCTCATGGAAGCCGACGCCCTCATCGGCGAGCTCCTGACCCTCGAGAACCCGTACGCCTGCCCGCACGGCCGCCCGACGATCATCTCGATGTCGAAGACAGAACTCGAGAAGAAGTTTAAACGTATCGTCTAGTAATATGTGACAGTACAGGCGGGGGCCCGGAAGGGGCGGCAACGGAGGCCATACGTAGAGACCG
>CALAOB010000088.1 GCA_937927445.1 uncultured Oribacterium sp.
GGAGCCGTGTCTTCGAAGTGATCGACGAGCCGGCGATGGAACCGGACGCGGCGGATGCAGCTGTACTGGGAAACAACATTGGCGTGCGCGGTGCGGTCGATATCGAGCACCTCTGGTTCTCGTACGACAAGACGAAGAAGCTGCTCACAGACATCAACGTGCACGTGAAGCCGGGCGAGACCGTAGCGATCGTCGGACCGACGGGCTGTGGCAAGTCGACGCTCATCAACCTCCTGATGCGCTTCTACGAGGCGGACCAGGGTGCGATCCTCGTGGACGGGCTTGATAACCGGAAGGTGACGCGGGAGAGTCTGCGCGCAAACTTCGGTATGGTGCTGCAGGAGACCTGGCTGAAATCCGCGTCGATCCGCGACAACATCGCGTACGGTAAGCCGGATGCGAGCCTCGAGGAGATTCAGGAAGCCGCGCGTCGGGCGCATTGTGACAAGTTTATCCGCCGTATGCCGCAGGGCTACGACACCGTGCTCGGCGAGGACGGCGGCGCACTGAGCCAGGGCCAGAAGCAGCTCCTCTGCATCGCGCGCCTGATGCTGCGCCTGCCGCCGATGCTCATCCTCGATGAGGCGACCTCGTCCATCGATACCCGCACCGAGCTCCACATCCAGCACGCCTTCGACCGCATGATGGAGGGCCGCACCTCGTTCATCGTGGCGCACCGCCTCTCGACCATCCGAAACGCCGACCTCATCCTCGTGATGCGCGACGGCAATATCGTCGAGCAGGGAACGCACGACGCGCTCCTCGCCCGCGGCGGCTTCTACGCGAGCCTGTATAACGCACAGTTCGCGGCGAGCTGAGAAGAGCCGCGATGCCTGGTTGACGAAATACCAGGCAGATATGGAAACATGGAAGTGAAAAAGGAGTGCCTCTGACGCGAGGCGCTCCTTTTTGAAATTGGGCACGTACAGGAAAATATGGTAGTATAAGAAAATATGATTTCAAAACATGAGGAGTAAGACGATTTATGAAAGCACGTAAAGATATATTCTCACCGATCCGGGAGGCGATGCGCGACCCGGTCGGCTATATGGACACACACCGCTATGCGCTGTGGCTCCTGTACCTGCCGGCGTACCTCCTGTACTTCGGGATGCTGCAGCTGCGCGCGGTGCCGGCGGAGGCGGTGCACATCATCGAGACGCCGCTCGACCGGATGATCCCGACGATTCCGGCGTTTTTCGTGCCGTACGCGATCTGGTGGTTGCTGTTTCCGGGCGCGCTCGTATTCTTCCTGTTTTACGGAACGCGTCGCGATTTTCTGAAGCTCTGCTTCATCCTTTTCGGCGGGTACACGATCTGCATGGTGGTATACACGGTCTGGCCGAATGGCCTTGCGCTGCGGGAGCCGCTGACGGGCAGCGACATCTTCACGCGCGGCGTGCAGTGGCTGCGTTCGATCGACCCGCCGCGGAATGTCTGCCCGAGCATGCATGTCTCGAGCACCATCGCCATCGACCTGGTCGTGCGGCAGTGCAGTTACATCCGTCCACGCACGAAGAATCTCGAGACGATCATCGCGGTGCTGATCTGCATCGCGACGCTCTTCATCCGCCAGCACTCGATCATCGATGTCGTTCTCGGCTTCGCCATGAGCTGGGCGCTGTATTTCGTCTGGAAATTATTTCCGAATTGTTTGAAATGATGAAACGAAAATGATAAAATAAGGGTAGATCAATCGAGATGACTCGATCGAAATCATCCAGGAGGGCAGACTATGAAGATAAATTACGTTACGATTTCGAGAGAATATGGTTCCGGCGGACGTGAGGTCGGCCGCAAGCTTGCGGATAAGCTGGGCATCCCGCTGTATGATAAGGAGATCATCGAGCAGACCGCGTTTAAGACCGGTTTTGCGGAGGATTATGTGAAGAAGCAGGGCGAGTACGCGAGTGCCCGCAACTGGATCGAGTATTCCTTCTCTGCGCGGAACAGCTACGGCATGAGTCCGGAAGACTACCTCTGGGCGAAGCAGCGTGAGGTCATCCTCGATCTCGTCGCGAAGGGACCGTGTGTGATCGTCGGACGCTGCGCGGACTACATCCTCCGTGAGCGTACGGATGTGCTCAATGTCTTCATCCATGCGGATATCGAGAAGCGGAAGCACAGAATCACCGAGATCTATAAGGAACCGGAGAACACCGACAAGATGCTGAAGGATATGGATAAGAAGCGTAAGTTCAACTATCGCTACTACACCGAGCAGGAGTGGGGCAAGTGCCAGAACTACGACCTGACCCTCGACAGCGGCTCACTCGGCATCGACAACTGCGTCGACATCATCTACCGCATCTGCCAGGACGACGAAGTGGAGAAAACACCGAAGTCGGACAGGTAAACACTTGAAATCCCTTGTATTCTGTAGTATTTTCTGTAAAATTAGATTCAGTAAATTGAACTATGGTAAACATGAAGAGGCGCTTTCGTACCTGAGGGGGATCAGGGAGGAGAGAGGCCTCTTGAGTGCATTTATTTTTACCATGGTGAGTGGTACGAAACTGACGGTGCAGGGACGAAAGGGGCCTTTCTGTACCGGATTATTTGTTTTTTTAATAGGGGGATAAATCATGACGATTGAAGAGAGTTATCAGGCGATGGGCGCGGATTACGAGGATGTATCACACCGCATCCCGAATGCTGCGCTGGTGAAGAAGTTCGCGCTGAAGTTCCTGGACGATAAGAGCATGGAGCAGCTGACCGCAGCACTGCAGGCCGGCGAGGTCGAGGATGCATTCCGCGCGGCCCATACGCTGAAGGGCCTCTGCCTGACACTCGGCTTCTCCGCGCTCGCGAAGCCGTCGATCGAGCTCACGGAGCTCCTGCGCGGCCGCCGCATGGATGGCTACGAGCCGCTGTACGAGCAGGTGGTCGCAGAGTACGAGAAGACCGTCGCCGCGCTGCGCCAGGTCGACTAAGGAGATTTCATGGAACGTCAGACTATACTCATCGTGGACGATGCGGAGATGAATCGCATGATGCTGAGCGACATGCTCGGCGATCAGTACGATTACGTCGAGGCCGCGGATGGACGCGAGGCACTTCGGATCCTGGAGAAAAACGTCGCCATCGATCTGATACTGCTCGACATCAACATGCCGGAGATGAACGGCTTCGAGGTGCTCGAGGAGATGAACCGCTACCACTGGATTCAGGAGATTCCGGTCATCATGATCACCGCAGAGGAGTCCGTGGAGTCGATGGAGCACGCCTATTCGCTCGGCGTCATCGACTACATCCCGCGTCCGTTCAATGTCTACATCGTGCGTCGGCGCGTAGAGAATACGCTGAATCTTTATGTCAATCAGAAGCGCCTGATGCGTCTCGTATCCGACCAGATCGCGGAAAAAGAGGAGAACAACACCCTCATGGTGAGCTTCCTCAGTAACGTCGTCGAGATCCGAAACCACGAGAGCGGTGACCATATCCGGAACATCCGCCGCATCACCGAGCTGCTGCTGCATCAGCTCGTACAGAAGACGAAGGCCTATAATCTCACGGAGGAGGACATCGCGCTGATCAGGACCGCGTCCTCCCTCCACGACATCGGAAAAATCACGATTCCGGAGGAGATCCTCAACAAGCCGGGGAAGCTCACGAAGGAAGAGTTTGAAATCATGAAGACGCACTCCGCCGCGGGTGCACAGATCCTGGAGCAGATGAAGTACGGCCAGGACAAGCCGCTGTACCGCTATGCACTGGAGATCTGCCGCTGGCACCACGAGCGCTGGGACGGCCATGGCTACCCGGACGGACTGATGGGCGAGGAGATCCCGATCTCCGCCCAGATCGTGGCGATCGCGGATGTATACGATGCGCTCACGAGCGAGCGCTGCTATAAGAAGGCGTACGACCACACGACCGCCATCAACATGATCCTGAACGGTGAGTGCGGTGCCTTCAACCCGCTGCTGCTCGAGTGTCTGACCGAGACTGCCGCACAGCTTCGCATCGTGACGGGTGTGAATGGAGACGTGATGCCGTACCGCTTCGAGCTGAACCGCCTGTCGGAGGAGATCCTCGCGCATGCAGACCTCCCGAAAAACGACCGTGTACAGAACCTCCTCGATACCATGCAGGAGCGGATCGACTTCTTCGCCTCCACCAGCGGTGGTATCCAGTTCGAGTACGATTCGGTGTCACGCCTCGCGGATGTGACGAACTGGAACGAGCCGCCACAGTACCGCCACAGCGTGAAGAACATCACGCGTGCGAACGACTTCCGCTATCTCAGCCAGAAGGACTTCAAGCGCCTGCGGGATGCGATGGATGCGACGACGAAGGAGAATCCGGAGTTCGCCATGAGCATCCTCTTCCCGGTCGGCAACGAGTACCACTGGTGCGACCTCCGTGTGCGTACGCTCTGGTCGGATCTCCGCCCGGATCACTACATCGCGGCGGTCGGCCAGCTGCTGGACCCGCAGATGAAGGAAGTGAAGGACTTCCCAGCTCATGTCGGTCCGCTGGATGCGGCCTCCCCGGTCATCCTCCAGAATATCCGCTGCCTGCAGTCCGTGTTTGACATCGTGCGTCTCGTCGACCCGACGACCTACGATGTACTCGAGCTCGATGAGCAGGGTGTTCTCCGGAACTCGAAGCGGCACTGTGCCGCGTTCTGGAACAACGACGGGACCTGTGCGAACTGTACCTCGGCCCGCGCCTATGCGCAGAAGTTGACGCTCAACAAGCTGGAGTTTACCAGCACCGATATGTACTTCGTGGTGTCGAAGTACCTGAACCTGAACGGTACGCCGTGCGTACTTGAGCTTCTGAGCCGTCTCGATGAGGGCCGCTGGATCGACGCGAACGGCACGCGTCTCCTCCTTGACCGGAACCACGACGGAAACATGGACCTCTTCCTGGATCCGGTGACGGACACCTACTCGCGCCGCTACTATGAAACCTACCGTGCGCACCTCGAGGGCATGGAATCCATCGCCATCATCGACGCAAACCGCTTCAAGCAGGTCAATGACTCTTTCGGTCACCCTGCGGGCGATGCTGTGCTGCGGGAAATCGCGCGATCCATCAAGGGCTGCATCCGAAAGACCGACATCCTGATCCGCTACGGCGGGGATGAGTTCCTGCTGCTGTTCCCGAAGATGAGCGAGGAGATCCTCGAGCGGAAGATGCAGGAGATTTCGAAGGCTGTGGAGAACATCCGTATCGCGGATTATCCAGAGCTGCGCCTCTCGATCTCGATCGGCGGTGTGACGGGCGTACACCCGATCACCGAGGCGATCCGCCAGGCGGACCTCCGCATGTATGCGCAGAAGCAGGCGTACAATCACGAGCATCAGCCTGAGGAGAAAGGCGAATAGTCGCCGTATGAGTACGGGCCTGAAAGCATCGGACGATAATTTAACGTAAATGATAGGAAAAACCGGGAGCTCGAGATCGCGGTGCGGCAGGAAGCGGCGGCGAATCGGGCGAAGCGGGATTTCCTCTTCAACATGTCGCACGACATCCGCACTCCGATGAACGCGATCATCGGCTACACGACGCTGGCGGAGACGAATCTCACGCAGCCGGCGAAGGTCGCGGATTATCTTCGGAAGATCTCGACGGCGAGCCAGCATCTGCTGTCGCTCATCAACGACGTACTCGATATGAGCCGCATCGAGAGCGGGCGTGTCGTGCTCGAGCAGAAGCCGGTGCATCTGCCGACGCTCGTGCAGGACGTCCGCGACATCATCCAGTCGAATATCACGGCGAAGGGCCTGGCGTCTACCGTCGACCTCGCGGGCGTGCGGGACGAGGACGTGATCGGCGACCCGTTGCGTCTCCAGCGGATCCTGCTGAACATTCTGTCCAATGCTGTGAAATTCACCCCCTCGGGCGGCAGCATCACCCTCCGCGTCGTGGAGAAGAGCGGCGCCGGCGAGACGTCGGCGGACACCGGGGACGATGAGCGAGAGCCTGTAGCAAAGAGCCTGAGCGACGCACTGGCAGGAGAGACGATGCCGGTGGGCCCGGATGGGCGCGATTCGACGGGCGTGTCTGATGCGAATGGAGAGACGGCACCGGTGAACCCGAACGGGCGCACCGCGGGTGGCGTCCCAGAAGAGGCCGGCGAGGCGACATCCATGGCGCCAGCTGAGGCTAGGGCGAACGGCGCGCCGCTGCGCTATGCTGACTACGAGTTCCATGTCCGGGACACCGGCATCGGCATGAGTGCGGAGTACCAGAAGCACATCTACGAGCAGTTCAGTCGCGAGGAGACCTCGACGGTATCGAAGACCGAGGGCACCGGCCTCGGCATGCCGATCACGAAACGGCTCGTGGAGATGATGGACGGAAGCATTGAGCTCGTGAGCGCCCCGGGCAAGGGCACGGAGTTTACGGTCCACCTGCGCCTGCCGCTCGCCGGGAGAGTACGCGCTGGTGCTCATGGACATCCAGATGCCGGTGATGGACGGCTACGAAGCCACCCGCCGCATCCGCGCACTCCCGGATCCCGCGAAGGCGCGGATCCCGATCGTCGCCATGACCGCCAACGCCTTCGCCGAGGACCGCGAAAACGCCCTCGCCGCCGGCATGAACGACCACATCGCAAAACCATTTGACATCCACACACTCCTCTGGAAACTCGCAGAGATACTGAAGAAGTGAATATCGCAAAAACGTTTGACATTCGTATGCCTCTTCGGAAATGCGCAGAGATACCGAAGTGAGAGGAGAGTGATGCGAAAGAGCCCCGGAGGGGAGCCATCGATCGGAAGCACAGTACTTCCAATTGATGCCTGCCCTCCGGGGCTCTATGGCTAAGCGTGCTGGCTCTGGCACCGCAGGCGCGTTGACCTGGATTCACCCGCAGTACGCCTGCAGGCACGAGAATTCCCCTGGGTGCACCCCGAAATATGGACATTTTCGCAGGCACGATGATGATTTAAAGCGCTTACCATGCCTACAGCTGAAATTTCGAGGTGCCCCGGCTGTAGGCACGATGGCACTTTGAAGCGCTTACCGTGCCTACGCCTCTGAATTCCGCCATAAAAAGAGGATGTCGCGCAGGCGACATCCTCTTAAAATAACTCTATTCAACTCACTCCAGCTCGAAGGTGCCGGTATACAACATCCTGTCGGGTGATCAGTTTTACGTAAACTACTCCAGTTCGAAGGCGCCGGTGTACAGCTGGTAGTAGCTGCCGCGGGCGGCGATGAGCTCGTCGTGGGAGCCGCGTTCGATGATGCGGCCATGGTCGAGGACCATGATGACGTCGGAGTTCTGGACGGTGCTGAGGCGGTGGGCGATGACGAAGACGGTGCGTCCGGCCATGAGGGCGTCCATGCCCTTCTGGACCACGGCCTCGGTGTGGGTATCGATGGAGGAGGTAGCCTCATCCATGATCATCACCGGCGGGTCGGCGACGGCGGCACGCGCGATCGAGATCAGCTGGCGCTGGCCCTGCGAGAGGTTCGCGCCGTTTGCGATCAGCATCGTGTCGTAGCCCTTCGGCAGTCGGCGAATGAAGCTGTCGGCACCGGCGAGCTTCGCGGCAGCCATACACTCCTCATCAGACGCATCGAGCTTTCCGTAACGGATGTTCTCCATAACGGTACCGGTGAAGAGCACGGTATCCTGCAGGATGATGCCGAGGGACTTCCGGAGGGAAGCCTTCTCGATATCCTGGATATCGATGCCGTCATAGGTGATGGTGCCCTTCTGGATCTCATAGAAACGGTTGATGAGGTTCGTGATGGTCGTCTTACCGGCACCGGTGGCACCGACGAACGCGACCTTCTGACCCGGACGGGCGTAGACATTGACCTCATGCAGTACCGTGTGCTTCCCGTCGTAAGAGAAGTCCACATCCTGCAGGACGACGTCGCCCTCGAGGCGCTTATAGCTCACGCTGCCGTCGGCCTCGACCTTCTTCCAGGCCCACTGCTCGGTGCGCTCCTCGCATTCCTCGATCTGTCCGTTCCGCTCATGACAGCGCACGAGCGTCACTGTGCCCTCGTCCGCCTCCGGCTGCTGATCCATCAGCGAGAAGATACGACGCGCACCCGCGAGACCCATGACGATCGCATTGATCTGCTGCGAGATACCGCCGATCTGGCCGGCGAACTGCTTCTCCATGTTGAGGAACGGCACGGTGATACTGATGCCGAGGGCCATACCGCTCAGGCTGAGGTTCGGCACCTTCAGGAAGAGCAGCGCGCCGCCGGCGAAGGCCAGCACAACGTAAAGCATGTTTCCGATGTTTCCGAGGATCGGCATCAGGGTATTCGCGTAGCGGTTCGCCTTCTCCGACACCTCGAAGAGCTCGTCGTTGATCCGGTCGAAGTCACGCTTCGCCGCGTCCTCGTGATTGAAGACCTTCACGACCTTCTGGCCGTTCATCATCTCCTCGATGAAACCCTCGGTCTTTGCAACGGCCGCCTGCTGCTTCACGAAGTAGCGTCCGGAGCTGCCGCCGACCTTCTTCACGACCTTCGTCATGACGGTGATGCCGCCGACCACGATGATCGTGAGCCACACGCTGTAGTACAGCATGAGTGAGAAGACGGTCACGAGGATGATCGCCGAGTTCAGGAGCTGCGGGATCGACTGCGAAATCATCTGACGCAGCGCATCGACGTCGTTCGTGTAGTAGGACATGATGTCGCCGTGCTCGTTGTGGTCGAAGTACGAAATCGGCAGCTTCTGCATGCCGTCAAACATCTTCGTACGGATCTTCTTGAGCGAGCCCTGCGTGATCACCGCCATGCACTGGTTGTAGGTGATGCCCGCGATGAGCGACAGCACATAGAGGACCGCGAGCGTCAGTACGAGGCTCAGGATCTGAGCGGACACGCCGGCCCAGTCACCGCTCTGCCAGTTCTGCTCGATCAGCGCGATGATGCGCTGCTGGAACAGGGACGGAATCGCCGAGATGATCGCATTCACGAGGATGCACACGAGCGTAAACGGCAGCAGCACCGGGTAGAACGAGAAGATCATCCGGAGCAGCCGCCCGAGGGTGCCGTCCTTCAGCACGGTCTTGTCGACCGGGCCGCGCATATTTCTGTTTCCCTTCATCAGCGCATCCCTCCTTCCTTCTTTTCTGCCAATGTCTCCGGCTTCACATCGTCGCTCTGCTGCACACTTCCGTCGGCAGCCGGCGCTGCGCTCTCAGCGAGCTCCGCCGCCATCGCCTCCGGGGTGGCCACGACACGTACCGGGTCGACAGCATTGGCCTCTTCACTGGTTTTATTCTGACTGTAGTAGATGTCCTGGTACATCGCGTTGCGGCTGAGGAGCTCCTCGTGGGTGCCGATGTCCGCGATGCGGCCGCCCTCCATAATGAGAATGCGGTCGGCGTCCTGGACGGAGGACACGCGCTGCGCGATGATGATCTTCGTGGTCTCCGGGATGAAATCGCGGAAGCCCTTACGGATCAGGGCGTCGGTCTTCGTGTCGACCGCGGAGGTGGAGTCGTCGAGGATCAGCACCTTCGGCTTCTTCAGCACCGCGCGGGCGATGCAGAGACGCTGCTTCTGACCACCGGAGACGTTGGTACCGCCCTGGGTGATGAAGGTGTCGTACTTGTCCGGGAAGGTCTGAACGAACTCGTCCGCCTGGGCGAGCTGACAGGCCGCGACGAGCTCCTCGTCGGTCGCCTGCGGGTTACCCCAGCGGAGGTTCTCCGCGATGGTGCCGGAGAAGAGAACATTCTTCTGAAGCACGACAGCCACCTGGTCACGCAGGAGCTTGAGGTCGTACTTCCGTACGTCGACGCCGCCGACGCGGACCTCGCCCTCTCTTGCGTCGTAGAGACGGGAAATCAACTGGATGAGCGAGGACTTCGAGGAGCCGGTACCGCCCATGATGCCGATGGTTTCACCAGACTTGATGTGAAGATCGATGTCCGAGAGGACGTAATTCTCAGCATTGGCCTGATACTTGAAGCTCACGTGGTCGAAATCGATCGCGCCATCCTTCACCTCGGTCACCGGGGAAGCCGGATTTGTGAGGGTGCTCGTCTCGTTCAGGACCTCGGCGATACGCTCGGCCGACTCGGCCGACATGGTCACCATGACGAAAATCATGCTGAGCATCATGAGGGACATGAGGATCTGGAAGCTGTAGGTCAGGAGCGCGGAGAACTGTCCGACATCGAGGTCGACGCCGCGGCTCGTGATGATCGTGTAGGAGCCGAAGCTCATGACGAAAATCATGACGGTGTAGAGGCAGAACTGCATCAGCGGGTTGTTGAACGCGAGGATGCGCTCGGCCTTCGTGAAGTCGCGCTGGACGTCGGTCGCCGCGCGGTCGAACTTCTGCATCTCGTAGTCCTCACGCACGAAGGACTTCACGACGCGCATGCCGTTGATGTTCTCCTGGACGGAGTCGTTCAGGCGGTCGTACTTCTTGAAGACGCGACGGAAGATCGGCATGACCGTACGGATGATGACGGCGAGACCGATGCCGAGGATCGGGATGACCGCGACGAAGACCCAGGCCATGCGTCCGCCCATGACGAAGGCGGCGGTGAAGGAGAAAATCAGCATCGCCGGCGCACGGAAGCCGAGTCGGATCAGCATCATGTAGGCCTGCTGCAGGTTCTGGATGTCCGTGGTCATACGGGTGACGAGGGAGCTCGTCTGGAAATGGTCGATGTTTTCGAAGGAAAAGTCCTGAATCTTATAGAAAAGGTCTTTTCTGAGATTACGCGCGAAGCCGGTGGATGCGGTCGCACAGCTGTTGCCGGCTGCGACGCCGCACAGCAGCGACAGGGTCGCCAGCACGATCAGCACGATGCCGTACTGTCCGATGGTGCCCAGTCCGGCCTCGGCCTTGATCTGGTTAATCAGCATCGCCGTCACAAACGGGATGACGGTTTCGATCAGTGACTCGAGTAGCACGAACAGCGGCGCACGCATGCTCGGCCCCTTAAACTCGCGGATGGATTTCGAGAGCGTCTTGATAACGTCCATAAATTCCTCCTGTAGATATGGTAAAACGATAGGCGGCGAAAAGCAGTGTATGATCCCCGCAGCCGACCCTATATCCCCGGCTCAGGAATCGCGAGGCGCTCGCGCATGGAGCGCGACAATCGCTTGAAGACGCCGGCTTCATCCCGGACGCCTCTCTTCCATATATAGTATACGCTGAAAACAGCTGCTTTTCGCGAAACTTTACTATATTAAAACATTGCACGCAATATTTCAATGACTTCACAGAAAGTTCAGAATCGAGCGCGGCTTAGTTGCGACGCCACGGACTTTCCCAGGGGAATTTTCTTACCTGCAGGCATACTATGTGTGGATTCGGATCGTCGTACCTGCGGTGCCACGGACATACTCAGGGAAATTTTTCACGCTGTAGGCACTGTAAACGTTTTATACCAGACAATGCCTAAACCTGGATGCCAGAGATCTGGAGCTGTAGGCATGGTAAGCGCTTTAAATCATCATCGTGCCTGCGAAAATGTCCATATTTGGGGGTACACCGTAGGCACGTTGAGGTGGTTTTCATATCACCATGCCTATAAAATCCTCGGCGAAAGTAGGCATGATGCATCATTTCGTGCCTAATCATGCCTACTATTTATTTTCCGGGTCGCAAAATCGTAGGCATGATGTGTCATCTAGGTCCGTATCATGCCTACAGTTTCAAAAATTAAAAGCAGGTGGAGTGCTTCCACCTGCTTCGAGTTTATAAATATGTTTGTGGCGTCAAAGCCCAGCGCCGCAGGCCCGGAAATTTTCTCCGTGCTCCGTGGAAGAAGAGTGTCAGCGGCGGATGTATGCGCCGCCTTCCTGGGCGACGACTTCGGAAGCGACCTGGTTTGCGAAGCGCATGGTGTCGTCTTCGGTCCAGCCGAGCGTGAGGCCGGTGAGGACCGCGCCGCAGTGCGAGTCGCCGGCACCGATGGTATCGACGACGGTCGATGGCACGGATGGCGCGCTGTGCACGGAGCCATCCGCGGAGATCCAGAGCACGCCGTCGGCACCGCGCGTCACGACGACCATGTTTTGCGTCTTCGCGTGCAGTGCCTGGGCAGCGGAGAGAACGGGATCTGTCTCCGCGTCGGCACGCCCGGCTGTCGCGGTCGATTCAACGGATGGAGCAGCAGCTTCGGCGGCGATCATGCCGGATGCTGTTTCACCGCCAGTACTCGCCACAGCCCGGATGTCCGAAGAAACCAACGAAGTCTCCGCACCGGCGAGGGCCTGCGCTTCCTGCTCGTTCAGGTGGAGAATCGGGTGCAGCGCGAGGATGCGTTCCGTACGATCCGGGGCGACTTCGATGCCGCGCGGGCCCGGTGCATAGACGACGGTGCCGGTGATGTCCGGGTGCGCCTCGAGCCAGGCGACGAGCTCGCCGCCGGTCTTTTCCTCGACCTCGAGTCCGCAGATGTAGGTGTAATCGAAGCGCTCGCCCGCGAAGGCGTCCATGTACTCCGCATGGAAGCTGTACTCGACGCCGTGGACGGAGAGGAAAGTACGTTCGCCGCTCCGCTCCACGAGACAGTAGCAGCAGCCATTTTCACTGTCCGGCACGGTGATCGGGCCCCGGAAGCCAGCATTGCTGAGATGTGCGCGCACGAAGTCGCTGAACACGCCGTGGTCGCCGATCGGCGTCACGAAGCGCAGATCGACATCATAGGCCTTCGGCACCTGCGCCACGTTGAACGCGCAGCCGCCCATCGCGAAGCGCTGCACCGGATGCATATCCTCGCCGGTCGTCGGCAGGTGGTCGAGTCGGAGAATCACATCCACACAGGTGGAGCCGATGATGAGAAGTCGTTTCATAATATTCCTCCATAGTTTCAGGGTGGTCGTACAGGTATCTGTCGGTTCTCCGACAAATGTCGGCTATTTTATCTGCTGGCATTTTTAGCCTGCGTTTACTATACTACTTCACATAAGATTATGAACGCAATACGGAGTTTTTTACATGAAAACAGAAAAGACAAATATCTACGAAGAATTTTCAGCGGAGGCGTCGGCGATGCAGGTGCGTTCGGTGGCGCTGCGGCGTGATCTTCACCGGCATCCGGAGACGGGCTGGCTCGAGATGCGGACGACGGCGATCATCGTGCGGCGGCTCCGCGCGCTTGGCTATCAGGTGCTGACGGGGCGCGAGGTCTGCCTGGAGTCAGCGCGGCTCGGGCTTCCGGATGCGGACACCATGGCGGCGCACGCGGAGGCGGTGCTGCAGCAGGGCGTGACGGAAGAGGAGCTGACGCCGGATCTCCGCGAGGGCTTCACCGGCGCGATCGGCATCCTCGACTGCGGTCCGGGCCCGGTGGTGGCGCTTCGCTTCGATATCGACGCGCTCGGCATGGTCGAGTGTCCGGAGGCGACGCATCGGCCGACCCGCGAGGGCTTCGCAAGTGTCAATGCTGGTATGATGCACGCCTGTGGCCATGACGCGCATGTGACGATCGGCCTCGGCGTGGCAGAGCTTCTCATGAAGCATCGCGATGCGCTCCACGGCACGATCAAGCTGATTTTCCAGCCGGGCGAGGAGGGCGGCCGCGGCGCTGCGGCCATCGTGGCCCACGGACACCTCGACGACGTCGATTACCTCATCGGAAATCACATCGCGCCGACCGGCTCGCTCGACGACGGCGACATCACGCCAGGCACCTACGGCTCCCTCGCGAACACGAAGTACGACGTCTACTACAGCGGCACCGCGGCCCACGCAGGCGGCTTCCCGGAGCGCGGACAGAATGCGCTCCTCGCGGCGGCCCAGGCGAGCCTCGGACTCTATGCGATTCCGCGCCACTCCGCCGGCATTACCCGCGTGAACGTCGGAACGCTCCACGCGGGCACGGGGCGTAACGTCATCCCGGACCGCGCGAAGATGGAGATCGAGGTGCGCGGCGAGACGACCGAGATCAATGAATACATGATGCACGAGGCGGAGCAGATCTGTCAGGGTGCCGCGATGATGCACGGCTGCCGCTGCGAAATGAAGATCGAGGGCCGCGGCGAGTCACAGCACAGTGATGAGGCCCTCTGGCAGCGCATCGCAACGCTCGTGCAGACGGCACTCCCGCAGTACCGCGTGAGCTCCACCCCGAATGCGCAGAACTGGGGTTCCGAAGACATTTCCCTCATGATGAACCGTGTCCAGAGCCATGGCGGCCAGGCGACCTACATGCGCACCATGACCGACATGGCGAGTGAGCAGCACACCGTCCGCTTCGATTTCGACGAGCAGGTGCTCGCGCTCGGCATCACCCTGTTCAGCGCGATCGTCTACGACCTCGCCGGCCGGGCGTGACGCCGTTGCATCGGTCGGAGGCCAATGCCTCTGCCACCCATCCGATGGCGCGCCGGGACGAGCTCGGCCGGCGGAAGACAGCGTGATGAAGGATTTCTGAAATCCCGGGCGCTGTCACCGGCGGAAGACATGATTGCGTGATAAGAAAGGCACCATAATATATGAAAACACTGATTAAAAATGTAACGATCCTGACGATAGACGACGCCCACCGTGTGCTTCGTGATGGCTGGCTCCTGATCGACGGCGAGAAGATCGCTGCGCTCGGTGAAGCGGAGCCGCAGCGTGGAGAGAACGTGGCAGCTTCCAGTGTGGAAGCCACGCAGGCTGTGGACACGTTCGCCGACAGCGCAGCCGCCACCCAGTCAATCGAAACGCTGCAGCAGGCGGAAGCAGCTGCGGACGAGGTGATCGATGGCCGGGGCGGTATCCTGCTGCCGGGCTTCGTGAACACGCACTGCCATGTGTCGATGGTGCCGTTCCGTTCGATGGGCGACGATTGCCCGGACCGGCTGCGGCGCTTCCTGTTCCCGCTGGAGCTTGAGGCGATGACGCCGGAACTCGTCTACTGGGGTGCGCTCTACGGCATCGCCGAGATGTTCCTCTCGGGCACCACGACCTTCCTCGACATGTACTACTTCGAGAATCGTGTCGCGGAGGCCTGTGAGCAGGCCGGCATCCGCGGCTACCTCGGGGAGACACTGATAGGGCAGAAAACCTGCGACAGCCCGAAGGCAGAGTACGGCGGCTTCGCCTATCAGAAGGATTTCTTCGCGGAGTATCACGGGGCGCGGCATCCGCGCATCCATCCGATCATCGCAGCGCACGGCACGACGACCCTGACGCCGGAGAAGCTTCGCGAGGCGCATGATCTCGCGCTGCAGTACGACACGATCTTCACCCTGCACGCCTCCGAGATGGATTACGAAATGGAGCATTTCCGCGCGATGGGCCTGACCCCGACCGCCTTCCTCGACTCCATCGGCGCACTGGACGAGCATACGCTCGCGGCGCACTGTATCCACATGACGGAAGAGGACCTGGAGCTCATGAAGAGCCGCGGCGCCGGCATCGCGCACTGCATCTGCAGCAACACGAAGGCCGGCAAGGGCGTGGCCCCGATGGAGCGGGCGCGTCAGCTCGGCATCGGCTTCGGCCTCGGCACGGACGGCCCGTCCTCCGGCAACACGCTCTCGATGTTTGACCAGATGCGGATGCTCCCGAATGCCCAGAAGACAGCGAATCATGACCGCTCACTCTTCCCGGCCCGGACCATCGTCCGCGCAGCGACCCGTGGCGGTGCCGAGGTGCTGCACGGCACGAACTACGGCTACCTCGCGCCGGGGATGGCCGCGGACCTCACGCTCGTATCGACCGACGCCGCCCACATGTTCCCGGTGTACAACCCGTTCTCAGCATTGGCCTACGCCGCGAACGCGGCCGATGTCGACACGGTGTTCGCAAACGGCCGGATGGTCGTCCGCCACGGAGCGCTCACGACGCTCGACCTCGCGGAGATCCGCGCGCACCTCGTGGAAGAGATGAAGCCGTTTATGGCGGCCGCGGAGAAGTACAGAGATATTATTTGATAATATACAAAAATAGGTTTGAATCCGCGCTCTTCCTGTGTTATAAATATCGATGTTTTAAAGTACCCCGTTTACTATTTACAAATCTTTTACTTCAATTTTACCTGCATCGTCTGTAGCGAGGACGCGGCGCGGCCATGGATGTCCGCGCTTGGCGCAGCCCTCTACGATCGAAGAGGGCAGTGATGCATCCCCGAAGCGAAAGAGGAAACCCGCGGCCTTTGCGAGGAGGTCGTTGACTGGAGGGTAATCGTGCAACTTTTCAAGAAGAATATCTGGTTTTTCATGATCCTGCCGGGCGTGCTGTTCCTGGCGGTGTTCATGCTCATCCCGCTGTGCTCACTGCTGCTCACTACAGTATTTCCAGACCAGGGGGATTTCTCTATGTCCGCCTACGCGACGGTACTGCAGAGCACCTACTTCAAGCAGGTGTTCCTCCGCAGTCTGAAGCTGAGCATCCTCAGCACCATTCTGTGTGCGCTGCTCGGCTATCCGGCGGCCTACTACATCGCGAAATTCGCGAAGAACAAGGGCATGCTGATGGCCTTCGCCGTCTTCCCGATGTTCACGAGCCCGGTCATCCGCTCCTTCAGCTGGATGGTCATCCTCGGAAAGAAGGGTATCGTCAACAAGTTCCTGGTGGCGATCGGACTCTTCGCGAAGCCGCAGAGCCTCCTCTATAACGAATTTTCCATCACCATCGGTTTCATACAGCTCTTCCTCCCGCTCATGATCCTGTCGCTCATCGGCGTCATCGAGAGCATCCCGGAGGACCTGACGCTCGCCGCCGAAAGCCTCGGCTCCACAAAGCTCGGCAGCTTCCTGCGCGTCACCCTGCCGCTGAGCGTATCCGGTCTCGTCACCGGCTCCGTGCTCGTATTCACCGGCTGCATCACCGCGTATACCACGCCGCAGCTCCTCGGTGGCACCGACACCCGCGTGCTCTCGACCATGATCTATCAGTATGCGATGAGTCTCGGTGACTGGGTCAATGCTTCCGTCGTTGCGGTCGTCATGATCGTCGTCACGATGATCGTCTCCACGATCGTGAATGGTGTGAGCCGCAAGGTTAACCCGCTCGCCTGATAAAAAGTAAATTTCGGCGCCGGCGAAGCCCGGGCGACCGAGCCATCTGATGAAGGTCGCCTGCATTGGCCTAAGGAAAAACCGATGCAGCCACTCTTTTCCTGAAGGAGGAAATATCGTGTCATTACTTGAGTTAAAAAATATCACCGCAGGATATGGAAAGAACATCATTCTGAAGGACCTGAACCTGAACGTCGAGAAGGGCGAGCTGGTCAGCCTCCTCGGCTCCAGCGGCTGTGGAAAAACTACGACGCTCCGCCTGATCGGCGGCTTCTCCGAGCCGATGCAGGGAGACATCCTCTTCGACGGCAAGGACTACACCCATGTGCCGCTGCACAAGCGGAACTTCGGCTTCGTGTTCCAGAGCTACGCGCTGTTCCCGCACATGAACATCTTCGAGAACGTTGCGTTCGGTCTGCGTCGCCGCAATCTGCCGGAGGCGGAGATCCAGGAGCGCGTGATGAAGATGCTCCATACGGTCGACCTCGACGGTTTCGAGAAGCGCCTTCCGAAGGAGATGTCCGGCGGACAGCGTCAGCGTGTGGCGCTCGCCCGTGCGATGGTCATCGAGCCGGATCTCATGCTCTTCGATGAGCCGCTCAGTAACCTCGATGCGAAGCTCCGCGTGCAGATGCGTGTCGAGATCCGGAAGCTGCAGCAGGAGCTCGGCTTCACCGCAATCTACGTCACCCATGATCAGGAGGAGTGCTTCGCAATCAGTGATAAGGTTGCAATCATGAACCACGGCGTCATCGAGCAGCTGGATCGCCCGGAGGAAATCTACGCGCACCCGAAGACTGAGTTCATCGCGCACTTCGTCGGCTTCGAGAACTTCATCGATCTCAAGCACAGTGAGGGCACGCGCTGGACGGCGGCCGACGGCAGCGCCCTCGAGATCGCGCATCCGGCGGACGGCCGTGACACGACCCGCGCCTGCATCCGCCCGGATGACATCCTCGTCGCATCGGCGGGAGAGGACGTGGCCAATGCGGTCGCCGGTAAGGTCGGCGTGCGTACCTACCTCGGCAAGCGCATGCAGTACAACGTGGAGACCGCCATCGGCGAGCTCATCGTCAACACCTCAAACGACCGTCTCTTTGACGTGGGAGAGAACATCACGCTGTCCCTCGACGCGCATAAGATCGTTATGGTATAAATTCGTCGTTCGGCGCTACGTATAAAGCGCTTGATATATTATCACCTAGTGGAGGAAATTATGAGAAAGACATTATCCCTTGTGCTTGCAGCTGCTATGCTGAGCACCACCATCGCTGCGTGCGGTTCATCGAATGAGACCGCTGCCACCACCGCTGCTGCCGCTGCTGAGACGACAGCCGCTGCTGCCGAGACCACTGCTGCTGCAGAAGAGTCCGCAGACGCATCTGCTGCCCAGGACTTCGCCGGTCAGACCCTGACCATCTCGACCTTCTCGTTCAACGCAGAGCTTCTTCAGAAGAACGTCTATGATCCGTTCATGGAGCAGACCGGCGCGAAGATCGTCGTAGAGACCGGTAAGAATGCAGAGCGTGTCACGAAGATCGAGGAGTCTCCGGAGAACTACGATGTGGTTGTCATCGGCGATTCTTTCGCAGCACAGCTTGCAAATGACGGTATCCTCGAGAGCATCGATCGTTCGAAGATCACGAACCTCGATTCCATCTATGATGTTGCGAAGGCACCGATGGGCGAGGAGTACGGCCCGGCGTACACCTTCAACCGTCTCGGTATCGTTTATGATCCGGCGATGATCGATGTAGAGATCAAGAGCTTCGCAGACCTCTGGAACCCGGAGCTGAAGGACTGCATCGCCGTTCCGGATCTCACCACTTCTTCCGGTATGCTGTTCTACTATGCAACCGCTGCTGCGTTCGGTCTGACCCCGGGTCAGGACGATGACGCCATCTTCGCAAAGCTCGAGGAGCTGAAGCCGAACGTCGTAAAGACCTGGACTTCTGCGAACGACACCATCACCATGCTGAACCAGGGTGAGGCTTCCGTTGCGGCATTCCTCGACTACAGCTACACCTCTGCGAAGCAGGCAAACCCGGACTATGTATGGGTAAACCCGAGCGAGGGTAACTTCGCCGGCTTCAACATGCTGAACATCACGAAGGGCTGCAAGAACAAGGAACTCGCAGAGGCATTCATCGACTTCTACCTTTCCAAGGACGTACAGCAGGCCGAGGCACTCGACGGTGTCGACTCTCCGGTAAATACCGAGGTCGAGCTCACCGAGGAGCAGGCTGCAAACTTCACCTATGGTCAGGAGATGGTCGACGGCCTGATCCTTCCGGACTGGTCCCTCATCATGGAGAAGAAGGCCGACTGGATCAACCGCTGGAACGAGCTGTTCTCAGTACAGTAATCGTTTAGCTGTTCGGAGTTCGGAAGATTTCGTGAAAAGTATGCGAAAGTATGTTTATACGAAACGAGATCGGACTCGTTAAATAATTGCCTGCGCCAGCCCAGATGGGCAGGAGATACATCTCACTGCTTCGGAGGCACGGTGAGCGTGCCCCGAAGCGAAGACCGAGTAACTTTATGGTATACGAGCAGCGAAGCTGCTCTGTGGAGAGAAAGAAATGAAAAAGAACAAAGCCCTGCTGCTGATCACCATCCTGGTATACGTCTTTCTGATCGGACCGCTCCTGATTATCATGGCGGCCTCCTTCAGTGACACCAATTATCTGACGTTCCCGGGCCATGGATTCACACTGAAGTGGTATGCACAGGTGCTGACGATGAAATCCTTCATCTCCGCAGCACAGACCTCGGTGATCGTCGCGATCGTGTCGACCCTGCTCGCCCTGGTGCTCGGACTGCCGGCGGCCTATGCGCTGAACCGCTATCACTTCCGCGGCAAGGACGCCATCAAGACCGTCTTCCTGTCACCGGTGCTGGTGCCGGTCGTCGTACTCGGTTTCGTCATGCTCCGTTATGTTGTCAATGTGCTGAAGCTTCCAGTGATGCCGAGCCTTCTGATCGGCCACACCCTGCTCGGTATCCCATACGTCATGCGTGTGGTGACCGCGAGCCTCGCGAACTTCGACTTCGCGATCGAGGAAGCCGCCGGCAGCCTGGGTGCGACGAAGGTATATTCCTTCTTCCACATCATCCTGCCGAACATCAAATCCGCCATCGCATCGGCCTCGATCATGGCGATGATCAACTCCTTTAACAACGTATCGCTGTCGGCCTTCCTGACCGGCCCGGGCGTCAATGTGCTCCCGATCGAGATGATGAGCTACGTAGAGTATCACTTCGACCCGACCATCGCCGCCCTCGCGACCCTTATGATGGTCATCACCCTCGGCATCATGCTCCTGATCGAAAAGACCCTCGGACTGAAGTCGGTGGTGTAAGCATCGAAAACTGAAAAAGAATGATAGATGGGTGATGATCACATGATCATCACCCATTTGCTTTCGGCGGGATAGTAGACCAGGCGGTGAGTTTTTTATTCACCGCCTGGTCTGTTATATAAAAAGTATATGCTATGAAATTCAAAATCCCGGACAGGAAACGCAGTCCGGGATTTTTTAATGGATGTAAAGTCTCCACTGGCATTGTTGGTGTTGGCAGATCGGAGACTTTCAGGAAAGTGGCATTGTCGGTGTTGACAAACCTGGCGCAGTTAGAAAATCTGCATTACTATCTTTGAACTTTGCGCACATGAAAGGCCATCAAAATCAATGGTTTTTACGCAGAAGTCCTGGTTTCAGAAAATCTGCATTGCCGGTTCGTAATGTAGATTCTCTGATTCATGTCATATTGCGAAAAAAGCATGGAAACTGGCAATGTAGTTTTCCTGGAATCTTCATTTTGTGAAAAAACAGCAATGCTGAATTTTTAGATCACTCGGTATTGTAAAAAACCTGCAATGCTGATTTTTGAAAATCATGGCATCTGTCAACGCTTGCAATGCGGATTTTTGGAAATCTGCCCGTCTGTCAACACTGGTAATGCTGAATTCTGAAAGTCCGGCTGCTTATCAACAGCGCTACTGCTGAATTCCGAAAACCAGTTTATCTGACAATCGTAGGAATGATGGCGGCGATTTTTCGTTTGACTGCATGGGGCTGGGCCGATATGTGAGCAGTTACAAGATGGACACTGGGGTGGGCAGGCAAACGAAAAGAGACGCCCGTTATGGACGTCCCTTGAAAATCAGCAAGGATAAAGAAATACCCTCGGAAGATCTGATACTCATCATGACTGCAATCGGATATTTATTCAAGTGGAAACTTTTTTTGTTGCCAGTATTCGTCCGAGCACTTCTTGACCTGTGGACTCAGGGCGATGAGGGCAATCAGGTTCGGGATGGTCAGGAGGCCGAGCGCGATGTCCTGGATGGTCCAGACGATGTCGATGGCCGTGACGGCACCGATGAGACAGAAGAGGGGGAATACGTACTTGAACTTCTGTGCGATCGTGCTTCCGAACAGATAGTTGAGACCGACGAAGCCGAAATACCACTGGCTCATCAGGGTTGTCGTGCAGAAGAGAAGCAGACTGACGATGACCAGATATTTCAGCGGTCCCCAGACGGTGGAAAAGGCATGGATCATCAGGATGCTGCCCGGAAGTCCGGAATCCAGTACATCGGTTACGCCGAGCACCAGGCCGGAAATCGTGCAGATGACGAAGGTATCGAGGAAAACCTCGGTGACTCCGGTGATGCCCTGTTCTACCGGGTGCTGAACATTGGCCGCCGAATGGATGACCGGGGCCGAGCCCTCACCGGCTTCGTTCGAATACAGTCCGCGGGCGATGCCCTTCTGCATCGCGATGATCATGCTGCCGGTCGCCCCACCGAGCGCCGGACGCCAGCCGAAGGCGCTCGTTACGATTTCGCTGAGTACCGCCGGGAGGCGGGTAATGTTGAAAAGGATAATCAGTAAACCGCTCAGCACGTAGAGGAGCGCCATCGCCGGTACCAGATTCTGGGTGATGTGTGTCAGTCGCCTGAGGCCTCCGGCGGAGACGGTGAAAATCAGGACGACCAGCACCAGGCCGGTGACGAGCTCCGGCACATGAAAATGATTCTGCATGACACTGCCGATCGTGTTCGACTGGATGAAGTTACCGCCGATGATCTGGATTACCATGAAGACGGCACAGAGGGAAGCGAGGATCGGGGCGTGGAGGCCGTCCCGAATGTAGTACATCGGACCTCCTGTGTAGTTTCCATCTTCATCCTTCACACGGTAGAGAAGACCGAGGATGATTTCGCCGTATTTCGTCGCCATGCCGACGAAAGCCGCCACCCACATCCAGAAGATCGCGCCGAGACCGCCGGCGAGTACCGCAGTGGAGACACCGACGATGTTTCCGCTGCCGACGCAGGACGCGACCGCCGTACAGAGCGCCTGGAAAGAGGAGATGGAGCTGTCGTCACCGTTTTCTGCATTCTTTTTCTGCTTCCATGGCTCCAGCAGCGTCTTCCGCATGATGTAGGGGAAGCGCCGGATCTGGACGAAACGGCTGAGCACAGTGTAGAGCAGGCCGATCCCAAGGAGGACGATCAGAAGCCAGTTCCCCCAGATGATACTATTGATACGATCTAAAAGCTGAGACAGAGTCTGCATCTTGCCTTCCCCCGAATATAGTTATTTGCGGTATTCCTCACAGAGCTTTCTCGTATATGCGAGGCTCCGCTTCACGCCGTCCATCTGAAGTTTCAGGCAGGTCTCGAGCATTTCTTTCGAGATTTCCTGTGGATAGTAGTAGTCGCTCGGCTTCACCCTCGGGTCATCGAAGAGCGGCGCTTCGACCTTGAAACTGCCGTCGCCGACATTAGCCACACCACCGGTGCCCGGCGTACGCTTGAACTGCGCGCAGTACGGATAGCACATTTCGAGATTGAGACGTGTGATGGCTGAGCCGTCCAGGATGATCTGGAGGACGTTTCGGAGGTCAATGTTGCCTTCCCCGACCGGGATGCCGCAGACCACATAGCCGTATGGATCGTCCGGGCTCGGGATGACGATGTGATCCTTGAAGTGTGTGGTGATCGTGTACGGCGCCATGTTCTGTGCGGCGCGTGCCGGCTCCTCCCAGGCCATCATGGAGTTGCCGAAATCGTAGTGGAGACCGATCCACGGGCTGTCCAGCTTCTGAACGACCTTTACCAGCTCGTCCGAGATCTCATATTCGTGGTTCTCGAGGGCGATGCAGATGCGGCGCTTCTTCAGCTCCGGGATGATCTCGCGAAGGGTCATCGCTGCTTCATCGAACACGACTGGATCGAAATCGCCGAGCACCTTCGCAAGGTCATACTTGCCTTCGCCACCAGTCGCACGTGTCGCCAGCGGATTCAGGGTGATCGGGATGTAGGTGCGGATGATATCCGCGCCGAGTGCCTCTGCGACATCCAGCACCTTCAGAAGATGCTCCTTCGTGATGCCCTTCGTAGCGAGCTCCACATACATATGGTAGGACTCGAGCAGCTCCCGTACCTTCCGAAGGTGCGCCGGATCGTTGTTTCCGAGGGTTCCCCACTCCGGATCGAGATTGTAGTCCTTCAGGATATTGATCATGATGCCGTCGAAGCCGAGCTCGTGGGCTTTCTCGATGTATCCGAAGATATCCATACGCTTATTCTGAAACCAAAGATGAAGACTTTCTGTATCAAGACCGATTTTTAACATGATGACCTCCTTAGTTGTTTGTGTCGGATGCCTGATTCTGATGCTTCTTGATGCGGTGAATCAGGAAGGTTGAAACGAAGAGACCGACGATGGCCCATCCGATCATGACCGTGAAAACGATACGGAATCCCTTCATACCAGGATAGCGATCGAGGAAGCTGCCGTACATGACATAGGCAAATGCATTCGGCAGGTAGATCACGAGGGAAGCGAGACTCATCGCGGCACCAGTGATTTCTGCTGGTACCTTCACCTCATCCATCGGTGCGAAGAATACAGCACGCATGGTGAAAACGATGGCACCGAAGCCGAGGGTGCAGGCGGCACCGAGCATCCACTTTCCGGTCTGGCCCAGTGCTTCATGCGGAACCATCAGGAAGGCGGTCATCGCGATCGCACAGACGAGGAAGCCCATACGGATATGCTTTGCAGCAGACTTGTGTACTTTATCCGACATAAAACCGCCGACCGGTCCACCGACCATCTTTAAACCATACTGATTAATGATACCATACATACCGACGGCTGTGGCCGGAAGAAGGTAAATCTGGTTCAGGAACGGGATGAAATAGGTGAGACCGCAGTAGATCGCGTAGACGACGAAACCGTTCATCGCGACCGCCCAGATATCGACGTTCTTCAGTGCCTGTACCATGCCTCCGAACGCGGCCTCAGCACGGTTCTGCTCCTTGCCGTCGGCATCGACACGTTTTTCATCGTTCGGAACGAAGATCAGGCAGAGCACACCGGCGGCTGCGGTGATGGCGGACAAGAAGAGGATGCCGGCACGTAAGCCCGGTGCACTCTCGCCCATCGCCTTGAAGATGGCCAATGCTGACGACGCGACGATGACGTCGATGATGCCACGTCCCATCTCCAGGAAACCAAACATGCGGCCCTGGGTCTTTTCGTCACCGAGCAGTCGGATCGCCTTTAGAAGCACTGGCCAGTAGGTGACTTCACCGAGAATCGCCATGACACCGAAGGCGGCCAGGAATCCCCAGTAACCAGGGAAGGTGGAGATATACACACCGACGGCACCGAGGCCGATCAGCGAACCACCGATCATATACTTCTTACTGAACATGTCACAGATATAGATACCGAGGATGAGACCGATGGTCTGTACGATACCATAGGCGCTGAGCGCACCACCGATCTGTGTGTTCGTGAGCCCCATGAACTGCTGCATAGGGACATAGAACATATCCTTTAGAGAGGACAGCTTAAAAGCGACACCGCCGGAAAGCGTCAGGATGCAGAAGACGAACCACCGGTTCGGCATTGCCTTCATCGCTTTCTCCTTCATTTCATTACTCATAATCATTTCTCCTTCCTTATACGACGAGATACTGCAGTGTGTTGTTTGCCAGGCATGCAGGAAACGCGGTTGCATCCGGTTCTCTGCTTTCGACATCAGTATATCTGCGAATTATTGCGAATACAACAGAAAACACAACTAATCGCAGAAAATCAACGAAATTATCAAAAAAATGCATTGCGTTTTGTTGGAAATGACGGCGATTAGTTGTGAAAAAGTGAGAAAAGCAAAAGAAAGCAAAATTAAACTAGGACAAAACGCAAGAATACGCTATACTATAGTACACAAGAGTACAAACATGGGAGGAGAACTATGCTGGCGCAGCAGAGATATAAGAGAATTCTCGATTTATTGGATGAAAATGGTATCGTGCATAACGCGGACCTCGTACGTGAACTGAAGGTTTCTTCCGAAACGGTGCGGAAGGATATGGATGCGCTGGAGCAGGCGGGAAAGCTGAAACGTGTGCATGGCGGTGCAGTTCCGCTTCCGCCTGCAGAACAGCAGATGCCGGTTCAGAATGAACCTTATATCTCGCTGAATGTTCGAAATGCCAGTCATATGGAAGAAAAGGCAGCGATCGCCGCGTATGCAGCGAACGCAGTGGAGGAGTATCAGGCGGTCGGCCTCGACTATGGAAGCACAAGCCTGATCATGGCGAAGGAGCTGGTCCGTCGCTTCGAGAAGCTGACCGTAGTGACCAACTCGATTCAAAATGCGATGGTGCTCTCGGAGCGTCCGGATTTCACCGTTATCCTGATCGGCGGTATCCTGGATAAAAAGGAACTTTCGCTCGGAAATGAGTTTTCCCAGATTCTCGAAAATCTCCATCTGGATGTGCTCTTCATGTCCGTCAGCGGTGTGCATCCATCCATCGGCCTGACCGATCAGGGCCTGAGTGAGGCCCGCGTCCAGGAGCAGATGCGTGAGATCGCAGATAAGACGGTCGTGCTCGCCGACGCCAGCAAGTTCGGAAAAGCCAGCTTCGTGAAGCTCTGCGGCCTGAACGAAGTGGACGAAATCGTCACCGACGGAGGCGTCGAAGAAGAGATGCAGCAGGCCGTCCGGAGAACAGGCGTCGCACTGCAGGTAGTGGAGCTGTGAAAAAGAAACACATACCTTCTGAAAACAGGAAACGATACGGACGGTATGTCCGGAATCGATTAAGATCAGATGTAGCAAATGGGTGATGATCACATGATCATCACCCATTTGCTTTCGGCGGGGTAGTAGACCAGGCGGAAGCTCTGCTCCAGGCCGCCGAGGATGGCAGTGCAGCTGAAATCCCGGCTGGGGATGCCGGCGTAGTGCTTCTCCTCAGAGGACTTCACATGGATGTTCTGGATGTAATGAATCTCGCCGTCGTCGCCTTCGAACTTGAAGGAGAGCGGGATGATCGTACCGGAGCTGGTGAACCAGCTCTTGACGGCGATGGGGTATGGGCGGCCCTTGCGGGTGCCGCTGTCGATGTGCGGGAGCACGTCACTGATGGCAGTGAAACCGGTCATGATATTTTTTCCTTATTGTAGTCCACCGTGCGCCGCTCGCGGGAGATGCCGCCGTTCATGTGGTCGATGGCGTGCGGATCCTCGCGGCCGGGGGCGGAGACGAAGCGGGCACGCTTGATGGCGTCGTTTCCATAGCGGGTACGGATTTCGTCGACGGCATGCTCGGCCTGGCGAAGCTTCCCGTAGTCGTAGCGGTCGAAGAGGTCCACCTGCCGTCCGGCGGCGTGGCTCACCTTACTGGTGTGGATACCCAGGTGGCGGATCGGGTAGCCGGTCCACAGCTCATCGAAGCAGCGACACGCGGCATCGTAGATCTCCAGCGTGAGGTCCGTCGGTGAGCGGAGCTGCTTCTGGTGCCCGTAGAAGTGAAGCTCGCTGTCGCGAATGCTGATGTCCACGCAGCTGACACGGACCTCATCGGCACGGATCCGCTGGGAAACGGTCTCCGCGAGGGAGAGAAGATGCCAGTAAGCCTCCTGCCGGTCCGTCACGTCATGGATGGTCGTGCAGGAGTTTCCATAGCCCTTCGGCGGGGCCTCCATGAGCTGCGGGATGACCGGACTGTCATCGATGCCGCAGGCGAACTGCCGTACCAGAAGCCCATGCGACTTCATGCGGTGATAGAGCATGTCCGGGTCGAACTGCGCGAGCGCACCGATGGTATGGATGCCCAGGCGATGCAGCTTCGGGGCCGTTGCGTAGCCGACATAGAAGAGCTCCTCCACGGGGAGCGGCCACATCTTATGCTCGATTTCAGATGGCCAGAGTGTATGCACCTGATCCGGCTTCCGGAAGTCGGAGGCCATCTTCGCGAGCAGCTTGTTACTCGAGATGCCGACGTTCACGGTAAAGCCAAGCTCCTCCCGGATCCGCTCCTTCAGCTGCCAGGCTAGCAGCACCGCCCGGTGCTCAAGCTCACTCTGCCACGTGGCATCGATCTCCGCCGGCAGCTGGATCGCATCGAAGGCCCGGATACGGTCCGAGAGTGCGTTCGTCATATCGAGGAAGGCCTCGTCGATGCTGTACTTCTCGATGGTGTCCGTGTACTCCTGCAGGATCTCGATCATCGCCCGGCTCGCGTGGCTGTAGAGCGTGTAGTTCGGCGGGACGATGACGAGCTCCGGGCACTTCCGCCGCGCATCCACGATGGGCTCACCGGTCTTAATATGATATTTCTTCGCCGGAATCGACTTCGTGAGGATGATCCCGTGACGCTTACTCTGGTCGCCGCCCACCGCGCTCGGAATCGTGCGGAGATCGAGCGTGCCGCCGAGATGGTGGATTCGATAGCACGCCTCCCAGCTGAGAAACGCAGAATTCACATCGATATGAAAGATAATCCGTTCCATAATCTATCCCTCCCCGGTGGCATGATCGGCTCCGACGACATCGCCGGAAGCTGTGATTCCAGTACGATCGCTGAAGATGCCGAAAGATCAAGATGTCTGTATGCCATCTTCGTTCTTCACTTCTGGAGATGCAGATAAAAGTATCCGAAGCTCTTGACAAACATCTGTTCTATTTATTATGATAGCGGTGAACGGAACAGATGTCAATCATAAAAACGAGCAGATGTTCTAATTAATTTTTATAACAGCGCCCGTTGCAGGGTGGAAAATAGAGGGAGCAAGATGGAGCAGGAGAATCGAAGCGGGCACGGGCGAAGTCGCCGGAAACTGGACGAACAGATGGAAAAAGGAAGCGGAACGAAGCGCTGGGTCGGGGTGTGGAGTGTCCTTCTGCTCGGCATCCTCGTGGCGCTGGGCGTGATGACGCTGCGCCCGGAGAGTGGGAAGCGTGTGTCATCGGATGTTGGAAATATGGGAGAAAGTCTGCCTGTTTCCGATGATGCCACAGGTACGAATGGAGAGGCTGATGCAGCCGGAGCCGGTTCGACGGGAAAGGATGAAGGCGGATCCGCTGAAAGTGAGAGCGCAGCGAACGACACCACGATCAGGATCGAGAATCCGACGAAGACAAATGCTGCCGGGAGCGATGACACCACAGGTACTGCGGATACCGCTACGGATGGTACGGAAGCCGTGAAGGCAGCAGTGCGCCTTCTGTTCGCGGGCGATGTGTATCTCAGCGACCACGTGCTGGAAGCGTATGACGCCGCCGGCGGCATCGACGGTGTCCTGTCGCAGGGCTATCAGGCGGAGATTCAGGCGGCGGATTATTTCGTGACCAATGAAGAATTTCCGTTCAGTACGCGCGGAACGCCGGCACCGGATAAGCAGTTCACCTTCCGTGTGCATCCGGAGAAGGTGAAGCTGATGCAGGAGATGGGCATCGACCTCGTCACGCTTGCAAACAACCATGCGCTTGACTATGGGCGTGACGCGATGCTCGATACGATCGACACGCTGGACCATGCGGGAATCCGCCACGTGGGTGCCGGAAAGAACCTTGCGGAGGCACGGAAGCCGGCCATCGTCGAGCTGAACGGGCGGACCTTCGCCTTCATCGGCGCGACGCGCGTATATCCGGAGGCGGACTGGGCAGCCGGCACGGATTCTGCCGGCATGTTTTCGGCCTATGATGGCGGTGCGGCGCTCGCGGAGGAAGTGAAGGCGGCGAAGCAGCAGGCGGACTATGTCATCGCCTATGTACACTGGGGCATCGAGCGGGAGGAGATGCCGAACGAGGTGCAGAAGAGCATCGCGCATCGCCTCGTGGATGCAGGCGCAGATCTGGTGGTTGGCGCACATCCACACGTCCTGCAGGGCCTCGAATACTATCAGGGCGTGCCGATCGCGTACTCCCTCGGGAACTTCGTGTTCGGCAGCTCGATTCCGAGCACCGCACTGCTGCAGGCAGATGTCGATGACGAGGGCATCCGGCTTCGTCTGATTCCGGGTGCCTCTGCCGCCGGATACACGCGGAAGCTGGACGATACGGAGAAGATTGCCGCTTTCTATGAAAAGATGAGCGGACTCAGCAGTGGCGTGAAGATCGACGCGGAGGGGTACCTCAGCGCGTCGTAAGACGCCGGTGAAACACACAGTGTAGACAGCGCCATGACATTTCCTGTATGGCTGAAATACTATGTGGATTGGAGATGGATGGTACACATGCTGATAAATATTAGCTGTATCTGCCATGCTAAATATGTTATGATAAACGATGTCTGGTGAAGAACACATCCGATTCAGGAAGATTCGGTAGACGATATCGTACGTGCAGAGAATTTGATTTTGGGTTCTCTGATGAAAATGTCCGGAGATGTGTCGAATCAGAAAAGGAAGAGTGATATAGCGGGAGGACTGGAAATGCTGATGAAACGAACACCGATGCGGGATTATATACTGATTGCGCTGGGCGCGCTGCTGATGGCGATTGGAAGTAAAAATATCTATGATCCGAATCAGCTGGTCGTCGGTGGTGTGACGGGTCTCGGCATCATCCTGCGGAGCTGGATCGGAATGCCGCTGTGGCTCAGTAATACGCTGCTCAACATCCCGCTGTTTCTTGCGGCGTGGAAGTTTCTCGGCGCGAAGTTTATCGGACGGACCCTGTATGGTGCGGCGATGCTGTCCTTTTTCCTCTGGCTGCTGCCGGGCATCAGTCTGATTCCGGACGGTGATCTGCTGCTGGCGGCCGTGTTCGGCGGTATCCTGTCGGGTCTCGGCTTTGGTCTGATCCTGATCGGACAGGCGACGACCGGCGGTACGGATATCCTGGCAGCGCTCCTGCATATTCCGTTTCCGCAGTACAGCATCCCGCAGATTCTTCAGGTCATCGACTGGACGATCGTCGCGATCGGTGTCGGTGCGTTCGGCGGCATCCATGCGCTGTATGCGATCATCTCGGTCTATGTCGTGACGAAGGTGTCGAACGGTCTGATGGAAGGCATGCACTACGCGAAGGCAGTCTGGATCATCACCTCGGAGCCGACGCAGATTTCGGATGCCATCCTGCAGAAGCTGGATCGTGGTGTCACCGGTGTCCATGCGATCGGTATGTACTCCGGTAAGGAAACGACGATGCTCTACAGCATCATGTCGAACCGCGAAATCACCTACCTGAAGGATCTCGTACATGAAATCGACCCGAACGCCTTCGTGATCCTCTCGGATGTCCGCGAGGTCATGGGCGAGGGCTTCTCCCGCGAGAAGTAGAATTTTACTTTACATTTGGTGGACGACGTGCTATATTGTAATGGCGTTTTGAGACGCATGCTACTGTAGCACAGTCGGTAGTGCATCTGATTCGTAATCAGAAGGTCACCGGTTCGAATCCGGTCAGTAGCTCGATATTCTCTTGTGACAGCAGTGTCAATCTGAAATAGAGTGACTACCGTTAAATCGTAAAGCGAATATTACCGAAGACAGGGTCCTGGTTTCAGATGCGAGAAACCAGGACTTTTTTTGTTCAAAGGAGATTCCAGTGAGAAAATTAATCAGTGCAGCCGTAGTAACCGCGGCGCTGGCCATCAGCGCGACGATGACAGCATTGGCCGGAAGCTGGGGACAGCAGAACGGTTCGTGGGTGTATCTCAACGACGCCGGACAGCTTCAGACGGGCTGGGCGTGGATCGACGGCAACCATGACGGCATCGCCGAGTCGTATTATTTCGACATGAGCGGCAAGCTGTCCACCAGTACGACGACGCCGGATGGCTATACCGTGAATTCGGATGGTGCCTGGGTACAGGACGGAAGCGTGCAGACGAAGGTAATTCCGCTGTCGGATCCGAATGCGCTCGGCCGTCTCGGGACAGTGGCCGGCAGCTCATCGATGTCAAGTGATAGCTTTCTGGTTGCAGGCAGTGCATACGAGAATGGCAAGAATTATATGCAGTCAGAGGAGGCGTTGCAGCAGGTGACGGGCCGGAAAGACATCGTGAACTTCGCGCGCCAGTATGTCGGCGCAGGCAAGCTCCGCTATGGTGCCGGTACGAATCTGAATGGTGGTCCGGTGGACTGCTCCGGCTTCGTGCTCGCGGTCTTCCGTCAGTTCGGCATTTCACTTCCGAGAACGTCCGCCGAGCAGTGCGCAGCCGCTCCGCGTTATGTTTCCGAGGCAGAGATGCTTCCGGGCGATCTGATTTTCTATGGCAACGGTGGTCGCGTGAACCATGTCGCCATCTACACCGGTGAGAATTCCATCGTCCATGCGACGAACAGCTCCCGCGGCTGGGTCTTCGAGGACAGCGGTTCTTCCGCGATGCACTACGCGCCGATCGTCGCCATCGGGCGGTACTGGTGAGGTATACCATGTTTTTCTTCTTCGGAATCATGAATGATCAGAAGGATCTCAATTTTCATCAGCCGATGACCTGCGATGTGTGCGGGCGCATGGGGCAGTACCAGGTGTTTGTGACGTAAATGGTGCTGTCGATTTTCTTCATTCCGATTTTCAAGTGGGGCCGTACGTACTATGTGCGCACGAGCTGCTGCGGCTCGCTGTATCAGCTTCGTCCGGAGGTCGGCCGCGCGATCGAGCGAGGGGAGAACGTCACCATCCAGCAGACGGACCTCTACCTCGAGCAGCGAGGGCAGGCCGGCGGGCAGAATCGTTCAGCGGGTCAGTACGGGCAGGATAATGCTGGTGCATGGCAGTCGCATGGCGCTGATCAGGCGTACTGGCAGGCCGACGGGCAGAATCGTTCATCGGGTGCACAGAACGGCGCAGCGTATGGACAGAATGCGGCAGGAAGTACCCAGCAGCGGCTTCTGGAGCAGCAGGGCAAGTGGACGAAGGTCTGCTACAACTGTGGTTACACCACGACGGAAGACTTCGAGTATTGCCCGAAGTGCGGGAAAAAGTTCGAGTATAGGGAGCAGAAGTGAGCATCATGAGTAAAGTATTACTGGCCAGCGTCTTTATCATCATCTGCCTGAGTGTCATGATCGGCATCCCGGTGTATCTGTACAGGAAATATAAGAAACTGCAACATAAGAAATGAAAGCTGTAGCATATCGAGAAAAGTAAGTGGAAGACCATCGCAGACGCGGTGGTCTTTTTTGTTTGTGACCACCAGGAGAGGAAACTTTTCGCGCGTAAGCGCGATCATTTAATTTCGAGCGAAGCGAGAATCAGTGCTTAGAGTACTATATCACCGCTCTTGCAGAATTTTTCTTTCTTTCATATAATGAAAGAAAACGTGAAAGATAACATGCAAGTGAAAGAAAACCAGTAAGTGAAAGAAAAAACGCAAGTGAAACCAGATTAGCGAGAAAGAATACACAAAATCAGAGAAGTCACTGAACTGAGTGAAAGGGGCGTCCGATGTTTTCATTTGAATCTTTAAATGTGGAGTTTAAGCAGGAGTATGTTCCGGATATTCGAAAAGAAGTGATGGCGTTTGCGAATACCGATGGTGGAACGGTCTATGTGGGTGTGCGGAAGGATGGAAGTGTCGCGGGAGTGGAGGATGCGGACGGGGTGATGCTGCAGATCGTCGGATCACTGAAGGATGCGCTGGCTCCGGACGTGATGCCGTTTGTAAAGGTAGATACGGTCAGCATCGACGAAAAACAGGTCATCGAAATCGTCGTGACGACCGGAACCAGTCGCCCGTACTATCTCAGAGAAAAAGGGTTGAAGCCGAGTGGCGTTTATGTCCGGAAAGGAAGCTCGACGCAACCCCTGTCCGAGGAGGGCATCCGTGAAATGATTCGTGAGAACAGCGCCCGTTCCTACGAGCTGAGCCGAAGCCTGAACCAGGAGATGACGTTTACGACGCTGGAAGCGGAGATGGCGAAGCGTTCGATCGAATTCGGACCAGCGCAGATGCGCACGCTGAAGCTGACCGGCGAGGATGGGCTGTACACGAATCTGGCGCTGCTTCTGTCCGATCAGTGTGAAACGTCGACAAAGGTGGCACTTTTCCAGGGGACAGACCGGGCGGTATTTCGCGAGCGAAAAGAGTTCACCGGCTCTATCCTGAAGCAGCTGGACGACATTTACAGCTTCATCGACTTCCTGAATAAGACGAAGGCGACCTTTTCCGGCCTGCATAGGACCGACACCCGGGATTATCCGGAGGAAGCGGTGCGTGAAGCCCTTCTGAACAGCATCGTCCATCGCGACTATGCCATCAGCGGCAGCAACCTCATCAACATGTATGACGACCGGCTCGAATTTGTGTCCATGGGCGGTCTCGTTCCCAGCATTGAACTCGAATCGATTTTCATCGGCGTGTCGCAGCCGCGAAATCCGCAGCTTGCCGGCGTGTTCTATCGCATGCAGCTGATCGAGAGCTACGGCACAGGAATCGGAAAAATCGAGCGGGCTTATGCCAATGCAGTCGTCCACCCATCTTATGAAACAGCGAAAGGTGTTTTCCGCGTGACGCTTCCGAATATGAATGAACGGCCATCGGATGCAGACACGGATAGAGACACCGGGCGCGGCCATCAGCTCTACCATACCGTCCAGTATACAAATGGTGGCCTGGTGCGAGGCCATGCGAAGTTCCACAGTGACTGGACAGAGCGGATCTACGGAGGCGGCGGGACTTACGAGAAGAGAGGCGGTAAACGCAGCTATGCCGGATATTATGACGCTGCGTCTGATGCTGCCGGAAAATATGGGGATTATAAAAATTACATGTCTGACGCCTCCTCAGTTAACGAAAAAAGAAGGCGAGGACAGGATTTATACATGCAGGATGAATCTTTGAAAAAAGAAGGAAAGCAAGGAAATCAGGCCGTGCATGAAAAGTTCGGTGAGTATAGCGGCGTTACAGCTGAGTACATCCCTGTGGTCGAGGCGCAGAAAAAGCAGATTCTGAAGTATGCAGCGACGCGTGACAGCATCAGCCGAAAAGAAATCGAAGACCTGCTCGGCATCGGTACCACGAAAGCATGTCGCCTGATCAGGGAATTATGTGATTCGGGTGAACTCGTACAGGTAGGAAGCGGAAGAAAAATTACATACAAGAAAAAATGAGTCGGTCGTTGGTGGTATAATAAGGACAAAACCACATTACAGGGGGACACAATTATGTTAAATGCAGTGGGCCGGGACATCCCGGACGAGATTCTGAAGCGCTATGGGAAGGAGCCGTTCCGGGGCAGCAGCTACCGGGATGACAAGCCGTATACGAAGGCGGCGCCGACGGTGCGCGGCATGGTCGATCCGAAGAGAAGCAAGATGGTCGGCAGTATCCGCGAGGCACTTGAGAAGTGCGGCGCGCGGGACGGCATGGTCTTTTCCTTCCATCATCACTTCCGCGACGGTGACCACATCGTCAATATGGTGCTCGAGGCCGCACAGGAGATGGGCCTTCGTGACCTCACGATCTGCGCGTCGTCGCTCGGTAAGTCGCACAGCCGCGTCGCAGCGATGATCGAAGAGGGCACCGTCGTCGGCATCCAGACCTCCGGCATCCGTGACCGCATCGGCGAGGACGTATCCTTCGGCCGGCTCGCGACGCCGGCGATCATCCGAAGCCACGGCGGTCGCGTGCGCGCCATCGAAGAAGGGGACGTGCACATTGACATCGCGTTTATCGGAGCGCCGACCGCGGACGAGTATGGTAATCTCCGTGGCGTCGGCGGCAAGAGCGACTGCGGCGTGCTGTCCTACAGCGTCGTGGATTCCCGCTACGCCGACCACGTCGTCGCCATCACCGACACTATGGTGCCGTTCCCGAACTTTCCGCCATCCATCCCGATGGTTGACGTCGATT
>CALAOB010000089.1 GCA_937927445.1 uncultured Oribacterium sp.
GGACTGCCGGTATCCGTTCCTTCGGAACAGGGGTACATTTGAACCGTAATAATCAATATGGAATGTTCAAACAGGACATAGCTAACATTTTAAGTACTTTATGCAAACGAAAAGGGGTGGAAATCATTGAAGCTGAAATAATGCCGGATCATGTACATATGCTAGTTAAAATTCCACCATCAATCAGCGTTGCCGAATTTATGGGATTTCTAAAAGGAAAAAGCTCATTGATGATATTTGATCGGCATGCAAATTTAAAATACAAGTATGGAAATCGGCGATTCTGGTGTAGAGGATATTATGTAGACACTGTGGGGAAAAACACGGCGAAGATAAAGGAATACATCAGAAATCAAATGGCCGAAGACCAAGAGTATGATCAATTAAGTTTATTTGAGGACTATGACCCGTTTACGGGTAAGCCTCGTAATAAGAACTAGGATTCTGCACGTTTCACGTGTGAGTGTGTGAATGTGGTGCAGGTGTTAGATCTTTATCAGAGGCCCTTTTAGGGCCAGGCTGGTAACGGCCGCCTTATAGGCGGTGGACAAACCACCAGCTAAGCTGGTGGTTTTGATTGTGCCCGGAAATAAAAGATTCGGAATATAGGGATCAAAAGTGTAGGTTTGAACATATCCAGATCAGATCTCAATCAGAAAATCCAGCTGTCAGAAAAATTTTTAAAAATATCGGATGGAGATGATTCTCAACATATATAATATGAAATCGATTTACGATGGAAATACCTACTACATGAGGTATAGTCTGAAAACAGACTATAGTCGTTTTGCGGACTATGGTCTACATGTAGACTATATGCAGAATGCAAAAGATACTGTATAATACAATTGTTCCCGAGAAAGTACAATCCTCGGAACATCCGGCAGATGTTATATGGGAGTGGAACGTCTACGGATTGCGATCTGCGAAGGTTAAGTGGTGCCTCTGCGGTCGCAGGTCCCCCTCTTTTCGAATCATCCTGATTTTTAAATGTTTTGGCGATTCGGAACGAAAAAACAATGTGTTCATGATGTCCGGCGGTGCATACAGACTACCTGGGATTGGTTTCGGGTGTACTTCCGGCAGGAGAGGAGCAGCATGGATTACCAGATGAACGTGAGATTTCTTGCAGGCCTTCAGAGGCTTCGTGAGAAGGGGTTTCAGATCCTGTTTAATGGAGAAGAGTGCCCGACTGAAAACTGGGACCAGATGCTTCATCGGAAAGATGGGGGATTTTTTAAACGAGAATATGTCGATGAGTGCTCTTCCTCGATTAATTTTCAGTGGGTATCACTGGCATGAGGAAGCAGGTATCGTAAAAATCTGTAAAAAATCGTAAGAAAGGGGGCCGGTATTGGTACGGCCTCCTTTCTTGTATTCAATATGGATTTTTGTTATTATTTACGGGTCAGAATAGTAAACTTGAGATCTGGTGGAGGCTGACATGACGGTAAAGGAAACATTGATCCGATTATTTGAAGAAAACAAGGGACATTATATCTCCGGTGAGGAAATCGCACAGGAGCTTCACTGCTCTCGTACGGCGGTCTGGAAGGCGGTAAATCAGCTGAAGGAGGATGGCTATGAAATCGAGGCTGTGAAAAATAAGGGATACATGCTTTCGCTGGAAAGTGATGTGCTGTCTGAACAGGCCATCTCCCGTTATCTGGAGCATGCGTACCCGGTTTCGGTATTTCAGGAGATTACGAGTACGAATGATGTGCTGAAGAAGCTGGCGGTTTCAGAGCATGTGCCGGCGGGGACAACGGTGATTTCCGATTATCAGACCGGCGGTAAGGGAAGACTCGGACGCAGTTTCTTCTCTCCGAAGGGAACCGGTCTCTATATCAGTATGCTGCTTCGTCCGGAAGGTACCGTCATGGATAATCTGATGCTGACGGCGCAGTCTGCCGTCGCCGTTTATCGTGCGGTCCGCCGGGTCTGCGGGATCGATCTTTCCATCAAGTGGGTCAATGACCTGTACTATGAGGGCCACAAGGTCTGTGGTATTCTCTCGGAGGGGCAGACCAGTATGGAGTCGGGCCGCATGGAATTCGTCATCGTCGGCATCGGCATCAATCTCTATGAGCCGGAGGAAGGCTTCCCGGAGGATATCCGCGAGAAGGCCGGATCGATTCTCGGAAAGCGTTCCGAGGGAAAAATCGTGGATCGGAACCGCATCGCGGCGGAGCTGATCCGGGAGTTCTATGCGCTCGCACCGGAGAAGAAACTGGCACAGGAATATATCGATCACAACATGGTGCCGGGACATGACATCATGATCATCGATGGAAAGACACAGCGCCCGGCCAGAGCCACCGGCATCCGCCCGGATGGAACGCTGGAGATCGTCGAGCAGGACGGAAGCGAGGGTACGCTGGTCTTCGGTGAGGTCTCGGTGCGTCTGCGGAATGGCGATCAGATCGTGTATAAATAAATTTGGGAGTCATGTAAAATGAGTGATTATAGAAAGCGGAGTACGAAACGAAAGAAGCGGAAGGAGGCGACGCTGGTCGGTGATCTGTTTAAGATTCTCTTTGCCGTGTCGATGCTGATCATCGCGATCCTGGTGGCGTTCTTCGTATTTAAAAATGTGAGTGGTTTTACGCTTCCGGATCTTCGGGTGACCGCCGCAGAAACACAGGAGAGTGAAACAGCGACCGTGGTCAGCATTGACACAAAGGAGAGTGCCGCGGTCGAAACGAGTGCTCAGATCCAGGTGACAGAAAGTGCGCAGCTTCCGGCGGAAACGGCGGCGACCGGTGCCGAGGATGAGGAGATCGAAAAGAAGATCGAGTCCGTCGAGGCCTCCATCGAGGAGCGTGTGAAGTCCTCGGAGGCAGAGTCAAAGAAGGAAAGTACGGCGGAAGACGAAAGCAGAGAGACGAAGGGATCGAAGGAAGAAAAGGAAAGTAAGGAGTCGAAGGCTTCGGATAAGGTTGAGGAGCTGCCGTCCCGAAAGGATACGGAGATCGAAGGACCTGTGCCGGGAAGTGACAGTCAGGGAGAGGTCAGTAACGGTCCCGTCGTCGGACCGGATACCGTGAAGGAGAGTCCGGAGACGGTGCAGAAGGATGGCGCGGTCATCAGCGAGGGCGGTCCGCTCGGAGGATGAGATGATCTATTATTTGTTTGGAAAGTCAGCAAGCGGAAAGGATACGATCTATAAGCGGCTGAAGGCGCTTCATCCGGACTGGAAGGAGGTCACGCCGTATACGACGCGTCCGATCCGTGAGGGTGAGCGCGAGGGTGTCGAGTATCATTTTGTGACGGATCAGAGGATGGATCAGTTTGAGCAGGCGGGCCGGATCATCGAGGAACGGACCTATCAGACGGTCTATGGTCCATGGCGCTATGCGACGGTCGATGATGGTCAGATTGTGCTCCGGTCGGGGCAGGATTACCTGATGATCGGTGTGCTCCAGAGCTATGTCAGTACCCGGGATTATTTCGGTGCCGAACATGTCTTCCCGATCTATATCGAGGTGCCGGATGAGATCCGACGGGCGCGTGCGCGGGCTCGGGAGATGAAGGAGGCGACACCGAAGCTTGCGGAGATGCAGCGCCGTTTCGAGGCCGACCGTGTGGATTTCTCTGAGGCGAAGCTTGCGGCCGCCGGCATTGACCGACGGTACCTGAATCTGGATCTCGAGGACTGCATCGCAGAAATCGAGCAGGATGTGCGCGGTTGAAACCGGAAGTGCGCTGGTACGTGTGGGCGGAGACTCAGGGAGTGCAGGGGCATGCGCTGTGTGACCACGGATAAAAAAGAGCTGTATCAATGAAATCAATTAAAATACCGGAAAATCAAATATTCAATGCGTATCTGATCGAGGGCGAGGATATGGAACTCCTGAAATCGGCTGCGATGGAATTTACAGTGCAGCTGCTCAGCCGGGATCCGTCCTATATGGATACAGCTGCGCTGCCGATTTATCAGCAGCGGGGATATGCGAGCCGTGAAGAGTGGGCGGACAGTGTCCGAAAGCGGGTGCAGAACCACGAGCATCCGGATATGCTGGAAATTGTGCCGAATAAGCCGGAGGAGCATCCGACGATCATCTCGGTCGACAATATCCGTGACCATGTGACAGACACCGTCGCCGTGCGTCCGTATGAGGCGGCCTACAAGGTCTATCTCATCGAGCATGCGGAGATGATGAATCCGCAGGCACAGAATGCGATTCTGAAGACCCTTGAGGAGCCGCCGGAGTATGTCGTGATCATGCTGCTTGCGGCGAACGCAGATGCGTTTCTGCCGACGATACTGTCGCGTGTCATCGAAATCAAGGCGGGTGAACGGGATGTACGGGAGCGCTATGCGGAGATGATCACGGAGGAGTGGGCGCAGGAAACGGTGAAGCTTCTGTCCGAGATCCGCTTCCGGACTGGCCGTGAAATTCTCGATTTCTGTACGCATGTGAGTAAGGACTGGAAGGTGCCGCAGGGAAGCCTGCTCGGCTTTCTTGAAATTATTTTACGGGATGTGCTATGCTATAAAAGCACGTCGCAGATGGAGCTTCTGTATGCACAGGACTCCGTCAATGTCATCATACGTATGGCCTCCGCGATGAGCTATGAAAAACTCGGTCAGGCCACGGATGATCTGGAGCGCATGCTTCGGGATCAGACGTTTAACGTGAACCGGGATCTGATGCTGGAGAATTTTCTGCTTCGGCTCAGGGATACCAGTATATAAAATGCAGTAAAATGAGGAATATATGACAGAAGTAATTGGAGTTAGATTCAGAACCGCCGGGAAGATATACTACTTCGATCCGAAGGATATCCACTTCACCCGCGGAGAGCATGCCATCGTGGAAACGGCACGTGGTATCGAGTATGGTTTCGTCGTGATGGGAAACCGTGAGACGGAGGATGCGAAGATCGTACAGCCGCTGAAGGAAGTGATCCGGAAGGCGAATGCCGAGGATGACCAGCGCCACCTCGAGAACGAAGCGAAGGAGAAGGAGGCCTATAAGGTCTGTCAGGAGAAGATTCGCAAGCATAATCTCGAGATGAAGCTGATCGATGTAGAGTATACCTTCGACAGCAGTAAGGTACTGTTTTACTTTACGGCGGATGGGCGTGTAGATTTCCGCTCTCTCGTGAAGGATCTCGCGGCGATCTTCCGTACGCGGATCGAGCTTCGTCAGGTGGGTGTACGTGATGAGACGAAGATGCTGGGAGGCTATGGCATCTGTGGCCGTCCGCTCTGCTGCCATACCTTCTTGTCCGACTTTGCACCGGTGTCGATCCGCATGGCGAAGGAGCAGGGACTCAGCCTGAACCCGACGAATATCTCCGGTGTCTGTGGACGTCTGATGTGCTGCCTCAAGAACGAGGAGGATGTCTACGAGTTCCTGAACGCACGTCTTCCGTCCGTCGGTGATACGGTGACTACACCGGATGGTCTTCGTGGCGAGGTCAGCAGCATCTCTGTGCTCAGCCAGAAGGTAAAGGTCGTCGTCAGTCTCGAAAAGGAAGATGAGAAGGAGCTCCGGGAGTATAAGGTTTCCGAGCTCAAGTTCAAGCCGCGGAAGCGTCCGAGTGGCGACAAGAAGAAGCCGGAGCAGAAGGGCAATCGTGCGCAGAACGCGCAGGGCGGTGCTTCGGGTGGAAAAAAGGACGGTCGTGGCAGTCGCGGTGAGCATGCAGCGGGCGGTGGACGTGAGCGTACACATGGTCCAAAGGGCGGTGATCCGCAGAAGAAGGCGGCTCAGCCGGATGTGGTCGAGAGCGTAGAGCAGGTGGAAACGCTGGATGTGGACATCGTGCAGGGACAGGATGCGTAAGGTGTATGGCAGAGCGAATCGACGATTTACAGTGTAATGGCTACAGAATCATACAGGACAGTGATGGCTTCTGCTTCGGTATGGATGCCGTGCTGCTGGCGAATTTCGCCGTGCCGGCCGTGACGTCAGAAACCAGATTGCTGGATCTATGCAGCGGGACGGGGATCGTCCCGCTTCTTATTGCGGCGAAAACGGAGTGTAAGGAGCTGATCGGTCTGGAGGTGCAGCCGAGTGTACAGGCGATGGCCGAGCGCTCGGTGGCGCTGAATCACCAGGAGCATCGGATGACGATGCGCTTAGGTGATCTCCGGGATATCCGATCGATGGGCTATGACTCGAGTATGAACATCGTGACGGTGAATCCACCATACATGAAGGCCGGACTCCGGAACCAGACCAACCGGAAGCTCATCTCCCGACATGAGGTCCTGTGTACCCTCGAGGATGTGTGTGCGGCAGCTGCTTTTACGCTGAAATCGAATGGCAGGCTGTTTATGGTCCATCGTCCGAATCGGCTCGCGGATATCTTCTGTGCGCTTCGTGCAGAGCATCTCGAGCCGAAGCGGATGCGGCTCGTGCATCCGTATCTGGAGAGTGAACCGAACATGGTGCTGATTGAGGCGGTAAAGGGTGGAAAAAGCCAGCTGACGGTGGAAAAACCGCTGATCGTGTACCGTCAGAAAAAAATTTATTCGGATGAAATCATGCAGATTTACGGCTTGAAACCGTAATATTTTATAGTCTGTTTTCAGATTATAGTCTGTTTTCAGACATTTTCAAAAATTACATACTGTGCTAGTCTTTGAGCATGAGAAATATCAAGAAGCTTTTAACGCTTACTTCCTTGTTTCTCGTGCTTTTTTCTTTTCCGACAGCGGCGACGGCTGCTGCCGATTCTGAAAAATTCCAGTTTCAACTTGATCTCTCCAGTGTAGATGAACTTCTGCCGGGAGATATCTCAGAACACATCCTTCTCGTACAAAACCATACAGACAGGCGCCTTGCGTATATGGTAGAAACCGTGTCATTTACCGGATCAGAGGCACTGGCAGAGGAGCTCGAGCTGAGTCTCCTGGATGGGGAAAAAGCCTTCCTTCATGGAACGGTCGCTTCGCTTTCCAGGACGGACAGCTTCGAGCAGATCCTCACACACCCCGCGGGGCGTGAACAACAGCTGACGCTTCGACTCCACTTACGAAAGGAGGCAACGAACGCGGTGGCCGGAAATACGCTGAGGCTGTCGATCTGTTTCTCCGGAACGGATGCTCCACTGCAGGAGCGACCACCGGAAGAGACGGAAAAACCACCGGAAACGGAAACACCGACGGAGACACAGAAGCCGCCGGGAACAGCAGAACCAGAAGAAACGATGAAACCACCGCCGTCATCCGGCACCGGAACACAGGACGTGGAAAACGCAAGTGATGGCCGTCCTTCCGGAGGAAGCCAGGCAGGCGGTGGCGGACACGGTGGAACCTCGATTCGCGGCGAGGGCTATGACGGAAAAACGCATGGTCTTCACGCAGAGGATCCGCCGGGAACACTGATGGATCAGCTCATGGAGTGGATTGACCGCATCTATGAGCATCCGGAGAATCTGGTGGAAACAGCCGCCAGACCGTACGGAGCTGCTGAGAAACATCCGGCGGAACTGTCCGGGATGGCTTCGAAGCCCGATGTGTCGGGGATATCGAAGCCATCCACGGAAGACAGGAAATATACGAAGAAGGAGCTGCCGGAGACGAGAAGGAAGGCAGCAGGCGCTGGAGCGGAGCGGAATTTTTCTGCAGCGGAAAGCGCGGGAAAAAAGGAAAATGAGAAGAAAAACGCCACAACGAACGATGGCGGAAACGCCAGGCTGGCGCTTCGTATCCGGGATGTAAGCCCGAAGCACGCAAGCGTACAGATCAGTACAGAGGGTGGAAGCGGGACGATACAGGATCCGGTGACACTGTATATCGGGCCGACACAGCGTGAGAAGGTGCTGCTGGTCACCGGTCTCTTCCTCTTCATCCTCTTACTGATCCTTATCATCATGAAGTGCTGGCTTCTGTACCGGGCCACACAGTCAGAAAACCAGGAGGACAGTGCATATGCGTCAACAGAACAGAGCGTGTAAAAAATCAAAAGGAGGTCTCAAACGAAAGCTGAACACGTTCTTCGGATGGATATCCGGCATACTGATGCTGTTTTTTATGGTGATCGCAGTCTATGCCATTCTTTCATCCTATCGGGAGCGGCGGTATGGAACGCCGTTTTTCCTCTTCGGATGGAAGCCGGTTGTGGTACTCTCCGAATCCATGGAGCCCACGTATACCTCTGGTGACATTCTTATCGTCAGGAAGCGGACGGGTGCCCCGGAACCGGATGATATCATCCTGTTTCGTGCGACGGGTTTCGGCATGGATATGTATGTCACCCATCGACTGATAGGGAAAGACGAGGGTGGCTATATCACCAAGGGTGATCATAATGAACACGCAGATCCGGGACGGGTGCAGGAGGCGGACATCCTCGGCACGGTGGAATATATCCTCTTCTGAGCACCGACCGGGCGACGTGAAAAACACGAATCAACGAAAAATCTGAAATTACAGATGGAAAGAGTCTGGGACTGCAGGAAGGGAAAAACTGCGGCTCAGAACAGAATCAACAAAGAAAACAGAGCACGACGAACAGAACAGAGCGTCGGCGAAACAGTAAAGGAGATGAACATGAAAAAACGAATACTGATGGCGGGCCTGATGGCGGTGACAGCGATTTCAGTCCTGGCGGGTGCCTATGCATTTTTCACAGACAAGAAGGATATCAAGGTGTCGGCGACCGCCGCGAAGCTCGGCATCACGGTTGATAAGACGAAGTTTTCGGACGATCTGGTCGCGAATATGGTGCCGGGCGATACCCGGGATCTCGCCTATACGATCAAAAAGGAAGCCGGCTCAAAGGACGCCATCGTCTTTTCCGAGGTCACCCTGACCTCCAGTATCCCGATGTCGGATCCGGTGGAGTGGTTCATTCAGATGACCGGAAAGCCGCTGACACCGGAGGAAATCAAAAAGCTGCAGGATGAGGCAGGTGCCAATGCCGGCGGCGGAACGATCAATGACATCCCGCTGGCGGATCTCTCGAAGGCAGATACACTCAAGTTTCTCTCCCTGTCAAAGGACAGCAAGGTTGCGAAGTTCATCGTCGGTCATGGCACACTGTCGAATCAGGTAAATGGAATTCCGGTGAATCTGACGCTGAGGCTGAGTCCGAGTGCTGATAACAGCTTCGCCGGTGGAAAATGTGATGTCGGTGCAGAGATCTATGCGATCCAGAAGGACAACCTGGAGCAGGATGGAGCAGCTACCAACTTCGCCTATATCCAGGGACTGATCGTCGCCAATGAATCTCAGAAGGCATCATGAGGCGGCGGCTCAACCTTCTCCTCACACTCATCTTTCTGATGCTCGTGTTACTCTGTGGGGCTGGAGCGTATTTTACGGATCAGCAGCAGGCAAACATACGGGCGGCCGCAGCATCGATGGGACTTTCGGTTTCGAAAGCATCGTACGGAACGATTCCGAAGGAAATTGTGAAGGACAGCCGGCTGACGGTACAGTTTCAGATACGAAATGAGAGCAGTGTTCCGGTCTATCTCAGCGATCAGCAGCTGCTTTATGTGAATGGAACGGAGGAGAAGGATGGTCGTGTACGACTCGAACGAACGACGGGCGCGGGCTCCGCTGGTACAGGCGGGAACGGTGGAACGGCAGCCGGCACGACCGGCGTCCTTCGTCTCGCCGCAGGTGAAAGCCGGGTGCTGGACTATGTTCTGTCCTTCCCTGGTGCAGAAGCACTGCCGGAAGGCGTCCTCGCGCTGAAGGGAAAGCTGCTGCTCCGTGCAGCGACCAGTGCCGATGGAACATCCGGCTTTACGCATGGGCCGGTCACCGGCGTGCTTGACCTGACGGGTGGAGAGCTGCAGATCCCGACACGCAGCCGAAGCGTGCTGCTGTCGGAGCTGATCGAGGCGGGCTCGCACCCGATCGAGGAGGTTCGATGGTATCGCGCCTCCGGTACAGAAGGCGCAGGGACGACGGGTACACGGATGCAGTGGAGCAGCTTCGATACAGCGAAGGTGCTGACACTGCAGCGAAACATCCCGCAGTATGTGCGCTATGAGCTCGTGGCGGAGGCCGGGGTGGTGCGCTCCCCTGTATATGAAATCACGCTGACCTCGCAGGGAATTCAGGCAAAGGCGTACGACTATTTCGAGGGGAAGGAAGTGAATGCGGATATTTCCGTAAGTAAGGAGGCGATATGATCAGGTGCAGATGCAGCCATCGGGGAAAAGGGAACACACGCTTCCTCTGGGTACTGCCTGTCCTCGTCGTATGGATGATGCTGGAGAGCAGTCTGCTGCGTGCGCTGGCGGCAGAGCAGGATGTGCTGTTCTGGCAGGATGTCGGGGAGGTCGGTGCACCGTTTCAGCCGGCGGAGGTGCTTCCGATGGAGGTCGAGGAGTGCTTCATCCCGGCGACAGGAGATGTGCAGGCCATCAGCTTCTCCTATCATGCGGCGAATCATCGCTATCAGCTCGATGGGCTCTGGAATGACCGGGGCATCACGAAACATATACTGGAGGATAAAGGGATGTCACAGGAGGCGTATATCCGGCGTTTCGGATTTCCGGCCGGACGAAGTGCCGGCGGGCTGACGCTCACGGATTCGGGCAGCGGGATCCGCTACCTGTACCGGGCGGGTGCCGATGAGACAGCATTGACCGAACCACGGGGATACAGCAGCTACCGCTGGCAGAAAAGCAGTGACGGGGCGGGCTATGTGGATATCGGCACGGCGAGTGCGGAACAGAACTGCGTCCAGCCGGAGGCACTTCGATTCGGAACGACCAGCTATCGCTGCATCGCGACGGTGGCAGGGCAGGAGTGCATCCTGGGCGAGGATTACGCCGTGGTGTACTACCGCCTGCCGACGGCGCGCGGACTCAGGATCCGGGAGGTGAGCCATGGAAGCTAGCGCACTGCGCCTGCCGCTGCTGTCGATCGCACTGTCACTCAGCGTCAGCTTCTGTGCACGGGCAGACATCTGCTTCGATACGATGTCCGGTGGACAGAGCAGTGCCTACATCGTCCATATGGATGAGGATGACAATGCCGTCGAAGTGGAAATCACAGGAAATGTAAAAGTGAAGAGTCTGCGACCGGCGGGTGACAGCACTGCGTCAGGCATCCCCCGGGATAAGCTGCTGATCCGTATCCCGGAAATCAAGCTCAACTTCGCGGAGAATCCCCATGCGGAATACCATGATTTTTTCGAAACCATGGAGGAGGCGATCGGTCTGTCCGGCCAGCATGACGGCTTCCTGAATACGAAGATTCAGCGGGCGAGCTCGAGTATCCGCATCGATTCGGAGGAGTATACGGATTACAGCACGAGCGGAAGCTTCGAGACGATCTTCATCAATAACCGGGAGTTTCGAATCGAGGACGAAAAGAACTATCAGCCGATCCGCTTCATCGTGCCGGATCCGCCGGAAATCTATCTGTATTATAAGCGTGAAGAGGAACTCGGAGAGAAGTATATCTACAGCGGGCTGCCGGACGAGCTGCTGCTTCATGATATCTACCTCGGGGCCTATGCCGTACACCTGGATCATCCCGACCGGAGGGAACAGATGATGGAGCGCCTGCTTCGACTGCGCTACCAGGATCTCTACTATCAGATCCGCTACGCACTGCATGACCCGTCAGAGGAAGCGGCACTGCCGTCAGCGGGGAGCACATCGTATCAGACGCTGACAGAGAACCTCACGTATCTGTCCCTGCCGGAGCTCGGTGGAAAATCTTCATCCGGGAGCAGAAGCGGGCGGGTATCCGCCGGGGCAGAAGCAGAACGCTATGCCTTCGTCGGATGGAAGCTGACAGAGCTCGGTGAGGGGGCGGTGCTGAGCGGACCATGCCGGTCGGAAGAAAGCGGACTTCCGCAGACGAAACGAAAAGACAGCCCGATGATGTCCTTTCTCAGCGGAAAAGTGGCTGCGATGAGTGCACAGCTGTACGAGGAAATCTGTGCAGAGGACATGATGGCGGAAGCCGCGATGGTGACGATCGCCTCCCCTAGCTCAATCGCCTCCACGAGCTCGCTTTAGAAAAAGTTAAGTTTCCATTTCGGGCAGGGAATGTATATACTGTAAGCGATTACTGTGAAAACAGGAGGTTTTATGGATATACATTTTAACAGGGCGAATCCGGAGGAGGCAGCGCGTATGGCCCCATTTTACGCGATGCGTCCGAATAAGACCTGTGACAGCGCTGTGCTGGATACATTTTTATGGAGCGAGTACTATGATGTGCAGACAGCCGTCGTCGATGAGAAGGCAGTACTCGTACGGATGAAAAACGGTGATGAGTACTTCTCTGCGATGCCGTACTGCAGCGAGGAAGATCTGCCATACTACTTCGATCTCCTTCGTCAGTACTTTAATGAGGTGCTGAAGAAGCCGCTGAAGATCTATCTCGCAGATGAAGAGGGCGTGAAACTTCTGAAGCTCGAGGAGGATCCGCACTTCCTCGTAAAGGAGGAGCGCGATCTCCGGGACTATCTCTATGATGGCGAGGAGCTCCGGACGCTGCCGGGAAAGAAGTTTCACAAGAAAAAGAATCTCGTGAACAAGTTCTGCCGGGAGTATGAAGGACGCTGGGAATATCGTACACTTCATGCGGAAGATAAGCTGACGATCTGGGCATTCCTCGATCAGTGGTATGCGAAACGCTCCGGGGATGAGGAAAATGCCGGGCTGTCGCTCGAGTATGAGGTGAAGGGAATTCACCAGGTGCTTCAGTCGGAGTTTTCTCTGCCGGACTACCACATCGGCGGCATCTTCATCGACGGAAAGCTGGAGGCCTTTTCCATGGGGGCCTTAAACCCTCGTGAGAATATGGCCTGCATCAGTGTCGAGAAGGGCAATGCAGACATTCCGGGCATCTATCAGATCATCAATCAGCAGTTTCTCATCCATGAATTCCCGGAGGCTGCGCTCGTTAACCGGGAGGACGATCTGGGACTCGAAGGACTGCGGCGCGCGAAGGAAAGCTACAATCCGTGCGGATATGCACGGAAATACATGCTTCTCCAGACGGATTTCACCGGCTGGCAGGAAGAAATCACCGACCAGTATGAGGCGGAGATCGACCAGTACGAAAACACCGCATCCGAAGGATGAGTACGTGGGACGGCGGTTTCGGTGTTGCTCAGTGCAGTGCACGGTGCACATCGATACAGCAGAACGAGACAGCGATGCAGAGCATCAGAAAAGAGCAGGTATAGTATGACAGAGATCAGGGTGCTACGAACATGCGAAGAAAAAGCCGTGACACGCGCACTGTACGAGCGGGTATTTCCGGAGGACAGTGCATGCTTTCTCGACTGGTACTACCAGGATCGCTGCAGCAACAATATCATCCTTGCGATGTGGAAGGATGGACAGCTGGTCGCGATGGCGCATCTGAATCCATTTGTGATGCGTACAAAAAAAGGTACGCGTGCCCGGGTATACTATATCTATGCGGTTGCGACGGTACCGGAGGCACGTCATCAGGGCTGTATGGCAGCACTACTTCGCCGCAGCTTCCGGCTGATGGAGGAGGAGCATATCCCGTTCTGCTTCCTTCTCCCGGTCGATGAAGCCATCTATCAACCCTTCGACTTCCATACCGTATGTGACTTTCAGACCACGAAGGCCACGGACTATACGGCGGTGCAGCAGGCGTATGACGTATATATAGAAGAAAACGATGAGTATGTACGTCGTGTGCAGGCGCAGCAGGCGATGGCGACGGAGGCAGATGAAACGTCCGATACCGGACTTCCGACGCATCCCGTGATCATGGCGAGGATCCTCTCGCTGCCGGATTTCCTTTCGTTCAGTGGCCTCCCGGAGGAGGCCGACCGGACGCAGGCGATCCACTGGCTTCGGCAGCAGCGGATCTATATCGCAGAAGCTGTATAGAAGTATGCAGAAAGAACGATTTTATCGTGAGACAGGATGCTCCACGACGGGCGTAAGCGATGATCGGATGATACACTGTCTGATCGAGCCGTCGAACGTGGCATAGAAAGAGGTGTGTATGACAGAAATACATGTCGGAGATATCATCAGTGCGAAAAAAAAGCACCCCTGCGGATCAGATGAGTGGATCGTCCTCCGTGCGGGGGCCGATATCCGTCTTCGCTGTGCGGGATGTGGTCATCTTCTGATGCTTCCGAGGGCGAAGGTGGACGGGATGATTCGGCACATCCGGATGCCGGAATAAACCGGCAGATGATAGACGACACTGTAAAAAGCGATAGAATATTCTATCGAGGGGATCCCGTGCAGCAGCAGAAACCAGCACGGAAAACCCGAAAAAAATAAGTTGCAGATTTCAATCAAAATAGCTTGCAAACAACTTTGTTTTCTGTTAAGATGCAATATCGTATGACTAAATTCCTTGTTTCCGCCCAGGAGCGGAAGCCAGAGACCAAAAGGAGGTAAAAGCAGATGAACAAATATGAGTTATGTGTTGTTCTGAGTGCGAAGCTCGAAGATGATGAAAGAGCAGCTGCAATCGAGAAGATTAAGGAGTATGTTACTCGTTTCGGTGGCGCTGTCGGAGAGAACATCCAGGAGTGGGGCAAGAAGAGACTTGCATATGAGATTCAGCATATGAAGGAAGGCTTCTACTATTTCATTCCATTCACAGGTGATTCCGAGACTCCGAACGAGCTCGAGAGCCAGCTTCGTATTATGGAACCAGTTATCAGATATCTTGTTGTTAAGCCAGAAGCTGAGACTGAAGCACCAGTAGCTGAGGAAGCTGCTCCTGCAGAAGAGAAAGCTGAATAAGCAAGCGGAAAGCGAGAAAAACAATGAACAAAGTTATCCTCATGGGTAGATTAACCAGAGATCCGGATATCAGATACGCACAGGGTGAGAACCAGATGGCGATCGCAAGATATACACTTGCCGTTGATCGTCGTATGCGTCGCTCACAGGATGGCGCCGGTCAGGATCAGCAGACCGCAGACTTTATCGGATGCGTCGCATTCGGTCGTTCTGCAGAGTTCGCTGAGAAGTACCTGCACCAGGGCACCAAAATCGTGGTTGAGGGTAGAATCCAGACTGGAAGCTACACGAACAAGGAAGGCCAGAAGGTCTATACCACGGATGTCGTCGTAGAGAATCAGGAGTTTGCAGAGAGCAAGAACGCATCGGCTGGAAATGGTGGAAATTATTCCGCAAACCGCAGTTACGGACAGCAGTCCCATGGCGGCCAGCAGAGCAGTGCTGCAATCGGTGATGGTTTTATGAATATACCTGATGGGGTAGAGGACGAGGGTCTCCCATTTAACTAAGGTGAGGACATGCCCTTGTGACATTTTACAAGGAGGATTAACCATGGCATTTCAGAAGTCAGATAAGCCAGCTAGACCTAGAAGAGCCGGCGGCTTCCGCAGCAGACGTAAGGTTTGCGTATTCTGCAGCGAGAAGGCTAAGCCTATCGATTATAAGGACGTTGCTACATTAAGAAAGTACATCTCTGAGAGAGGTAAGATTCTTCCTAGAAGAATCACTGGTACCTGCGCTAAGCACCAAAGAGCAATCACTCTTGCAGTTAAGAGAGCAAGACACGTAGCACTTCTTCCGTACCAGGTAGATTAATTTCAGCCTGACTGAAAAGAAGACGAGGCTGTACCGGAGTTTTCCGGTACAGCTTTTTTCGTATACCGGTTTATGCTATAATCGTATTCGAATTGCTATGCCTTCGTTTCAGGGGAGAGCTTATGATGAAGAAAAAACCACAAAGTGTCATCGATATATATCTGGCCTGGCCACTTGCAGTCATCGCCATCCTGTTGCTCGGCGATATCGTTCTCTGGCTGACGGAACCGCGTGGCGCATTGATCCTGCTGCCATTTATTCTCATCGCGGCGGCATTTGCGCTGATGCTTTATTTTACACGTCAGTCGAAGCTGCAGGGTGCACTGCAGGCTTACGCGATCGGCGCCAGTGAGGTGCATACGACCATCTTCGATGAGATGCCGATGCCATACTGTATGGTCGATGAGCGTGGAAACGTCCTCTGGGCGAACCGCAGCTTTCGCGAAATCGCCGGTAATCGTCCGGATGCCCGGAATATCCTGCAGATGTTTCCGAATATCCATAAGGAGATGCTGGAGGAGGATGACGTCATCCTGGAGATCCACTCGGATTATCAGGATCGAAAATATCTCATCGATCTGATGCGGACGCCGGTGACGACAGAGGATGGCAGTGCGCCATCGATGTATGCGCCGGATCTGAAAACCATCGCGGTTTACCTGCGGGATGAAACGGAGGAAACCGTACTTCGGACGCAGCTTGATCAGGAGCATATCGTTATCGGTCTCGTCTACATCGATAACTACGATGAGGTCCGCGAGCAGATCGAGGAGGTTCGGCGTTCACTGCTGACCGCGTTGATCGATCGTAAGATCAGCCACTATATCTCCTCGGTGAACGGACTGATCTATAAACTGGAAAAGGATAAATATGTCTTTATCCTGAAGGAACAGTATTTCGATCGTATGCTTCAGGATCGATTCTCGATTCTCGAAGAGGTGAAAAATGTAAACATTGGCAATGAAATGGCCGTCACGCTGAGTATCGGTATCGGCTATGGTGCGGACTCCTATCAGAAGAACTATGAGTATGCACATACCTCCATCGATATGGCGCTCGGTCGTGGTGGTGATCAGGCGGTCGTAAAGTCAAATGAGAATCTGACCTACTTCGGCGGCAAGACACAGACACAGGAGAAGGCCACCCGTGTCAAGGCGCGTGTGAAGGCACAGGCCTTCCAGGAGCTCCTGGAAACACGGGACCGTGTGCTCGTCATGGGCCATGCGAACAGCGACGTGGACTGCCTCGGTGCGTCCGCCGGTGTATATCGGATGGTGACCGAGCTCGGAAAGCGCTGTTACATCGTGGAAAATACGGTGACAGCACCGATCCTGCCGCTGAAGGAGCGCTTCCTGCAGAGCCCGGACTATCCGGAGGATATGTTCATCACCGGTGCGCAGGCGCTGCAGATGGTGGATAACAGTACCGTGCTCGTGGTGGTCGACTGTAACCGGCCATCCATCATCGACGAACCGGAGCTGCTCCGGGCATGTAAGACGATCGTGGTCTTCGATCACCATCGTCAGAGCAGTGAGACGATTCAGGGCGCAGTGCTCAGCTACTGTGAGCCGTATGCCTCGAGCGCCTGCGAGATGATCGCCGAGATGATGCAGTACATCGCCGATGGAATCAAGGTCAAGGGACCGGAGGCCGATGCGATGTATGGCGGTATCGTCATCGATTCACAGGAGTTTACGGTGCAGACCGGTGTACGCACCTTCGAGGCGGCGGCATATCTCCGTCGCTGCGGTGCGGATATCACACGTATCCGGAAGATCTTCCGTGAGAACTTCAAGGATTATCAGGCGAAGGCAGCGGCGATCTCCAGTGCGGAGATCTACCGCGATGCGTACGCCTTCAGTACGATCGACCCGAAGGGACTCGAGAGTCCGACGGTCGTGTGTGCGCAGGCAGCGAATGAGCTGCTGAACATCCGCGGAATCAAGGCCAGCATCGTACTGACACTGTATAATGACATCATCTATGTGTCTGCGCGCTCCATCGATGAGATGAACGTACAGGTACTGATGGAAAAGCTCGGCGGCGGCGGACATCGCACGATCGCCGGGGCACAGCTTCGCGAGGGCAGCCTGCCAGAGGCGATTGCTACGATCAAGCAGGCCATCGACGAGATGATTAAGGAAGGAGAGGCTTCATAATGAAGGTTATTTTATTAAAGGATGTAAAGTCACTGGGTAAAAAGGGTGAAATCGTAGAGGTATCCGAGGGCTACGGACGGAACTTTATTCTTCCGTCGAAGACGGGTGTCCTCGCAGATAATAAGAATCTGAACACGCTGAAGCTCCAGAAGCAGAACGATGCAAAGATCGCAGCCGAGAAGCTTCAGGAGGCACAGGAGCTGAAGGAGAAGATCGAGGCGGTCAAGGTCACCATCCCGATCAAGTCCAGTAAGGACGGACGGACCTTCGGTTCTGTTTCCACGAAGGAAGTGCAGGAGGCACTGAAGAAGCAGACCGGCATCGAGGTGGATAAGAAGAAGCTTTCCTGCGATGTACCGATGAAGAACCTGGGCGGTTACAATGTAAGCGTCAAGCTTCATAAGGATGTCACGGCGGTTCTTCATGTTTCTGTGATCAGCGCATAAGCGTGACAGCACAGTGACATAGCCGATATCGAGGTTCTGAATGGAGAGCCTGCAGGAACAGTCGATACGGTCGTTTCACATAGTATCACACAGGAGTAGTATGGCAGAGAATAATGAAAACATTCTGACCAGGGTCGTGCCCCACAGTCAGGAAGCCGAGCAGAGTGTCATCGGCGCCATGCTCCGGGACAAGGATGCGGTTTCGACTGCTGCAGAGATGCTGCGCCCGGAGGACTTCTATCAGAAGCAGTACAGTCTCATGTTCGACGCGATGACCCAGCTCTATCAGAAGGATCAGCCGGTCGACCTCGTGACGCTGTCGGAGAAGCTGAAGGCGACGAGCAACATCCCGCCGGAGGTGTACGACATCGCGGTGATCCGTGATATCGTCATGTCGGTGCCGACGAGTGCCAATGTAAAATCCTACTGCACCATCGTGAAGGAGAAGTCGATTCTCCGCACGCTCATCCGGACGAACGAGGACATCGCCAATATGTGCTACAGCGGCACCGAGTCCGCGGATACGATCCTGAATGAGACGGAGCAGCGGATCTTCAAGCTCCTGGAAACCAGAAACACCGGCGACAGTGAGGATATCGCGACCGTCGCGATGAAGGTGCTCGAGAACATTCAGGAAGCAGCACAGAACGGTGGACAGATCACCGGTATCCCGACGGGCTTCAAGGCGCTCGACTATAAGACCGCCGGACTTCAGCGCTCGGATCTCATTCTCGTGGCGGCCCGTCCGTCCATGGGTAAGACCGCCTTCGTCCTGAACATCCTCGATAATGTCGGCGTCCGTCAGAAAAAGCCGTGCATGATCTTCTCACTCGAGATGAGCCGGGAGCAGCTCGTCAACCGTATGCTCTCGATGGAGTCGCTCGTTGATGCAGACAAGCTCCGTAAGGGCTCCCTCACCGATGAGGACTGGGGAGAGCTGATCAATGCTGTCGACCGTGTCGCAGATGCAAACATCACCATCGACGATACGCCGGGTATCACGGTCGGCGAGCTCCGCTCCAAGTGCCGTAAACAGAAGCTCGAAAAGGGACTCGACCTCGTTATTATCGACTACCTTCAGCTCATGTCCGGCGGCGGACGCGGCGGTGAGAGCCGTCAGCAGGAGATTTCGGAGATCTCCCGTTCCCTGAAGGCAGTAGCACGAGAGATGAAGTGTCCGGTCATCGCCCTTTCCCAGCTGTCGCGAGCGGTAGAGCAGCGTCCGGATCACCGTCCGATGCTGTCCGACCTCCGAGAGTCCGGTGCGATCGAGCAGGATGCCGATATCGTAATGTTCCTGTACCGTGATGAGTACTATAATAAAGATACGGAGCATCCGCATGAGGCGGAGGTCATCATCGCGAAGCAGCGTAACGGTCCGATCGGTACGGTCATTCTCGGATGGCAGGCAGAGTATACACGATTCGTGAATGCCGCCCTCGATCGCGACAGCCACTGATCAGACGGAGCATGAGGCTGTAAGAATGTGCAGATTCCGCGGATTTCACCAGAATAGGGCGGAAATCCGGGGCAGCACGTAAAAGTTTTATAAAATCTCATGCAGAGATTTGCATTTTATACTGCTTTCAGTTACTATAATCTGAATAAAAATACCGGAGTCCATCCGGTAGCGAAGGAGGCGCCATTATGAAAATAGAACGAATTGATGACAACTCCATCAGATGCACACTGACGAGCCTGGATCTGAGCTCTCGTAACATCAATCTCCGCGATATGACCTACGGGTCAGAAGCCGCGAAGCGACTGTTCACCGAGATGATGCAGAAAGCGCAGAACGAGGTCGGCTTCACCGCCGACAGCGGGCCTCTGATGATCGAGGCCGTCCCTCTTCAGGGCGGTTCGATTCAGCTCGTCATTTCAAAAGTAGATGATCCGGAAGAGCTCGACACACGCTTTTCGAAATTCACGGCGGCTGCCGCCGGCAGTCAGAACGGCTGGATCTCCCAGCTCGCAAGCGAGATTCTCGAGGGTGCGCATGGACTCCTTCAGGAAATGAAGGATAAGGCATCGCAGCAGGCGAATACGCTGGATGGTGGAAACGCCGCGACGAATGGACCGGACGGACATACGGAAGCTGATACGGATCGGCACGATGACGATGCCGATATTTACCGCATCTACGCCTTCCAGTCCCTGGATCGCGTCATCGATGCAGCGACCGCCATCGGTGACATCTACGATGGTCCGAATACCCTGTATAAGGATCCGCAGGACCATCACTTCTATCTCGTTCTTCATGCCGGAAAGGGTGGGGCCAATGCACTCAACCGTGCGTCTAATCTCCTCTCGGAGTATGGAAGCAAGCTGAAGGATAACGATCTATATGAGGCATATTTCAGCGAACACTATGAGCTTTTCCTGAAGGAAAATGCCCTGCAGAAGCTGAGAAGCATCTGAGGATAGAAACATAGACCGGCTGCGGACTGCAGCCATGAAAGAGGAGAACACAATTATGACGATTACGAAGGATATGCGCATCGGCGATCTGCTTCAGATGAATGAGATGATCGCTCCATTTCTGATGCAGAACGGTATGGGCTGTGTGTACTGCCCGTCATCCATGATGGAGTCACTGGAAGAGGCCTGCATGGTGCACGGCATCGACTGTGATATGCTGACGGCGGACCTCAACGACGTACTGCTCGAGTACGAGGAGGCACAGAAGGCGCAGCAGACAGAGCAGCCGGAAGCGTAAATAAGATCAGAACACGAAAAACAGGGCGTTACGTGCGCCCTGTTTTTTATGACCGCAGAAAAGTTCAGCCGGAGGCACGTCGATGCTTCCGGCTGAACTTTTCTGTTTCACTCAGATACGATCGTCTGATTTCCTGTCTCATTTCGACTTCATCGATAGTCCACCGCTCAGCATGTCGCCGGTGATGATCGAGAGCTCATGCGGGGTCTCCCGCATACCGCTCGAGAACCAGTACTGCAGCAGGCTGATCAGTCCGCCGACGATGAAGGCATAGTAGCTGTCGAACTGCTCCGGACGCTGCTTCTTCGTGATGAAGGACCACTCATTCAGGCACTTCTCACGGACCAGCTCCTTCAGACTGTTCAGGAAACGGATATCTCCGTTTTCGCCGATCAGGATACGGATGAAGTCGCCGTTTTTCATGCAGAGTGTGTAGACACTCTCAAAGAAGCGGGTCGCGTCATCCGACACGCTCTGCTCGTCGAACTCGTTCAGTGTTTCCTTAAACTCCTCCAGGATATCATCCTCGGTCTTCTCCAGGAGATCGAAGACATCCTTATAGTGCAGATAGAAGGTGCCACGATTGACATCTGCGAGATCAGTGAGCTCACGTACCGAGATATCCTTTACCTGCTTCACCATCATCAGATTCGCCAGTGCACCCTTCAGTGCGGCTCTGGTTTTTCGGATACGACGATCCATCGTATCATTTTCTTTCATAGAACTTCCCATATCCATACCCTCCGAAGGCTGTTACCAGCCTGAATATATAAATTTCGTTGTTTTTCGTACGTGATAAACATATATCATAAAAGTGTCTATTTATAAACCAAGCGACCAAAATTGACCATTGATAATTTGAACGCTTCTCTATATAATGGACAGTACCACAGAAATAGACATGTGTCAACAAATGAAAAGCAGATTAATAAAGAACTTACATCAATTAAGGCACAAGATGTCGTAGATTCAGTGGCAGGACATACAAAGACTTGTTTTTTCATCGAAAAAACAGCGCAGGAGAGAGCAACATGAGCTTATTCAAGAAGAAAACGCAGGATACTGCCAGAGAAGCGTCTGTACAGCAGGCACGAAATGAAATCCACCTTCCGGAGGATGAAGCCATCGAAGCCCACAAAAAGAAGAAGGAAGCGAAAAAAGCGCGGAAGCAGGAGCATAAGCACGGAAATCTCGCCGACTTCATCGTCGATCATAACAAGGGCATCCGAAATCTCATCATTCTGCTGGTGGTTTTCTTCGGTTTATGTTATCCACTCGTTTCGGTCAATTACGATCTGACGAAGTATCTTCCGAATGATGTGGATTCGAAGATCGCCATCAATAAGATGCGCGACGTCTTCGGCTATCCGGGTACCGGACGACTGATGCTGAAGGATGTCACTCTCTATGAGGCGAAGCAGTATAAGAATGAAATCGAGGCCATCGATGGTGTCGACCAGGTCATCTGGTGTGACCTGACGACGCAGGTCTATGGCTCCTCCGAGTTCATCAACTACGATGATATCGATGACTACTATAAGGATAACAACGCCGTCATGGATATCACCTTCGAAGAGGGCGATACCTCGAAGCGAACGCACAAGGCCATCCAGGAAATCGATGATCTGATCGGTGACCGGGGCTACCTCGTCGGTATGTCGCCGACGAATAAGTTCATCGAGGAAAATGTAAAGAAGGAGATGCAGGAGGTCATGGGCATCGTCGTCGTCCTGATCTTCATCATCCTCCTCTTTACGACGACCTCCTGGTTCGAACCGGTCCTCTTCCTGACGATCATCGGCTGTGCCATCGTGCTGAATAAAGGAACGAACATCTTCCTCGGGGAGATTTCGTACATCACGAACAACATCTCCGATATCCTGCAGCTCGCCACCTCGATGGACTACGCGGTTTTCCTGCTCCATGCATATGAGCGACAGCGTGAGCATGGCCTTGAAAAGGTCGCTGCGCTGAAGCAGGGCCTCATGAGTACCATCACGACCATCCTGGCCTCCTCACTGACCACCTTCTTCGGCTTCATCGTCCTCGTCTTCATGCGATTCAGCATCGGCTGGGACATGGGTATCGCGATGGCGAAGGGTATCATCTGTTCCCTTCTGATGGTCATCTTCCTGATGCCGTCCCTGCTGCTCAGCTGGTCTGACCGTATCGACCGCATGAAGCACAAGCCGTTCCTGCCGAAGTTCCACCGCTTCAGTATCGCGGTCAATAAATTGAGCCCGATCATCCTGGTGGCTGCCCTCGTGGTGGCCGGACCGATCTACTTCGCACAGGGCATGAACAAATTCATGTACGGCCCGGATGCGACGGGTGCAGGACCTGGAACCTCGATGTATGAAAACTCCGCGGAGATCGATGAGGAGTTCGGACGAAGCAACCTGCTCGTCGCGATCTTCCCGGATACCGACCGGCTGAAGGAAAAGGAGCTTTGCGACAAACTGGAAGATCTTCCATATGTAAAGAATGTCACCGGCATGCAGGCCTACCTTCCGGAGGGACTTCCGGAGAGCTTCCTGCCGGGCTCCGTGACCGAGCTCTTCCATAAGGACGGCTACGCGCGACTGCTCATCTATATAAGAACGAAACCGGAATCGACCACCGCCTTCAAGTACTCGGATGAGGTCTCTGACATCATCAAGAGCTACTACCCGGGCGAGGCGTACATCACCGGTAACACCCCGACGACCCAGGACATGGAAACCGTCCTGATCCCGGATTATAACCTCGTCAACGGCCTCGCGATGCTCTGTATCTTCATCGTCGTCGCGATTTCGTTCCACTCGATCGTGATGCCGATCATCGCGATGATCCCGATCATGATGGCGATTTACGTGAACATGGCGTTCCCGTACTTCGCCGGCCGGGAGCTCATCTTCATCGCCTACGCCGTGGTCTCCTGCGTACAGCTCGGATCCACCATCGACTATGCGATTTCGTCGACCGAGAACTACCTGCAGACCCGTGCCGTCGAACCGGATAAGCGGAAGGCCGCGATCCGCGCGACGCAGCTCAGTTTCCCGTCCATCCTGACATCGGGCGTGATCCTGGTTGTCTGCGGCTACGTCATCAGCTTCATGTCGTCCATCCCGGCCATCAGCCAGGTAGGCCATCTCGTAGGACGAGGCGCGATTTTCTCCGTGACCTTCGTCACTCTCCTGATGCCGTGCCTCCTGCAGCTGGGTGACCGCTTCATTACCGTGCCGGCTACCACCAAGCGTGCACGCCGGAGGGCCGCGATCAACGAAACGATCCTCGGTCTCCGCGAACGTCGCCGTGCCCGTCATCAGCGGGTGAAGGAGCTCCTCGGTGGACATGGCGCAGCCGCGTCCGAGGCCAATGTCTCCGCCGCGAGTGCAGATGTCTCCGCCGGCAGCATTGGCACCGGCACAGCGTCCGAGGCCAATGTCTCCGCCGCGAAGGCAGAGAGCTCCGCGGACAGCATTGACCAGCGCGAAGTGAAGGAAACAGCATCTGAAAACAGTGACCACGAAGCATCAAGCGAAAAGTGAAGGAGTGAGGACAATGAGAATGCATTCAGTCCAGAAAATTATGAAAAAAACAGCGGCTTATACCGTGCTTTTAAGCTGCCTTACCACCAATATCCTGGTCGCACCGATGACGGCGTATGCCGGACAGGCGACCGCAGACGTCGATGAGACCCTGTACCTGAACCTCGACTACTACGGCAACATCAGTGACGCCAATGTCGTCAAGGGCATCAACTTCAACGGCACGAGCAGCTACACCGATTTCGGTGACTACCTGAAGATCACGAACATGTCCGACGAGCAGAAGCCGGAGATCAAGAACGGCTCCGTCACCTTCGAGAAGAACAAGAACGGAAAGTTCTTCTTCCAGGGCGAGCTGAAGCCGGATAAGATCAAGGCACCGTGGACCTTCGACATCACCTATAAGCTGAACGGTGTCGTAACCGATGCGGATCAGATCGCCGGTGCGTCCGGCCTCGTCGAGATGGACATCGACTGCACGCCGAACAAGAGCGTGTCGAAGTACATGCAGGACAACATGATGCTCTTCGTGGCGATCCCGGTCGATATCCAGAAGTGCTATTCGGTCGATGCACCGGAGAGCCAGACCATGACCCTCGGCCAGTACACCGGTATCGTGTTCACTGCGCTCCCGGGACAGGAGGGACACTTCCAGGTTCGTCTCGGTACCGATAAGTTCGAGTCCGTCGGCGCAATCTTCGCGATGACCCCGGGCACCGTCGGTGCGCTTAACAAGATCAAGGATATCAAGGACATCAAGGATGATTTCCGTGATGATACGAACGCCATGCTCGACGACTTCGATAACGTCCTCGATGATGTGACCGATGTCAGTGCACAGCTGAAGATCACGAACCAGATCCTCGAGCAGCTGCAGTCCGGCAAGAATAAGATCCACGGCAACGCACAGGTCATCTTCGATGGCAATGATGTCGCCATCCAGGATCTCCGCGACCTGAACGGCACCCTGACCCCGCTGAACGACGATCTCAAGACCGCACAGTGGATGGTCTATGACGTCAACCAGAACCTGAACACCCTCGACTCAGATCTCATGGACTCCAGCGCAAAGCTGAAGAGCCTCAACACGAAGCTGAAGCGCCTCGGCAGCTCCATGAGCGGAACAAGCATCGACAACCTGCAGATTCAGGATATGGAGGATGACATCAAGAAAACGACCTCCAGTCTGAACAGCTTAAATAATCATCTTAATACGATGACGGATAAGGAAAATCTGAGCAAGTTCAATGCAAGTGCATCAGAACTGGGGACCAATGCGGGCATCAGTCATGTCAAGAATCATACGAGTGGCTCGACATCAACCGCTAACACCATGGAGATTCTTGAGAAGCTCAGCAGCAAGATGGGTACGGATGTATCTGTGGGAAGTGATGCATATGAGACAGCAGTGGCGCAGATTAATGCGTTAAATGCTTTTGGCGTTAATGACGCAGATACGGTATCCGATCTTCTCGTGGAGCTGATGGGCGCATCGTCTCAGGCTGAGCAGCAGGAAATTCTGGCCCCGGTTCTTCAGAACTCTGCGAAGGGTGAAGATATCATCAGAAAGATTAAGGCAGCGGCTGTAACAGCACAGCGAGATCCGAGCAGTACAGAAAAATATGTTCAGGAGATTGTGCAGTGCTCTACAAAGGCTGTGACGAAAGCATTTGGCGAGGCAAAGGCAGAGGCAGCAGCAGATTCGGATACAGATTTAGGAACAACAGTGATTAATACTCTCGTATCGTCTGGTGAGATACCTGCAGCCATGCTTAATGAGGAAATGCAGGCGACCATTACCGTACTTGCTACGGCACTTCAGAATATGGGTATTGACACGACGACGATTGTAAAGGCAGTCGGAGAAGCCCTTTCTGTTTATTCTTCTGGAGACAATGCGGTAGCTGCGAAACTTGCACCATATCTTGCCAAGTCCCCAAAGGGACAGAAAGTAAGCCAGGCGGCGGTTACACAGTATGCAGCAGATACGATCAGTGCTGCTTATAAAGAGGAAGCCAAGCTGTCTGGTTCGGACAGCATCTATGTCGATCATTTATCCGACCTCACAAAGCTCCAGGAAGATGCAAAGGCACTCGGTCAGACCGCAGTAGGCAAGAGCACGTCGGCGCTTGCAGAGGATGTGAATAGTCTGACATCTTCGATGAGTGGTATCCTGGAAGATCTTGCAGATCCGGAGAAGGTGGAGGAACTTGTAGATTATATTGACAGCGTCACCAGTGATCTGAACGAGATCATGGAAAACGGTGGTGCGGTGGCGTTTGATGCGGCGAAGACGCTGAACACACTTCGTGCTGTGATCAGTGACATCGATGAGCTCATCGGCATCATGAACGCGTACTATGATGATGTGCAGAAGACCCTCGAGGATTCCGAGAATGTGCTGACGCAGATTCAGAAGACCTCCGGTGATGCGGCGACAGCGCTTCAGAACCTGAACTCGACGCTTCGCTCCGCAGAGCCGGACTTCTCTGCAGCGGCAGACAACTCCTTCAAGGTCGGTCACATGGCGATTGACAACACGAACAAGATCGTTGACGATACGAAGAACTTCAAGTCCACCGGACGCAATCTTCGTGATACGATTAATAATAAGCTCGATGAAGAGGAAGCCGACAACAACTTCCTGAACATGGATCCGGAGGCGACGAAGGTTTCCCTCACCAGCGACCAGAACCAGGAGCCGACCTCCATCGCGATCATCTGTCGTTCGGATGAGATTTCCGTCGACGATGACACGACGAAGACCCTCGATGCGGAGGTTCCGGATGCATCGACGACCCTCCTCGGCAGAATCAAGGCGGTATTCGTGAAGCTCTGGAACACGGTTCGTTCCCTGCTCGGCATGGACGACTAAACGTAGAGGAAGAGAAAATTCCCGTGGCGTGGCTGATCCGCAGCGTGCGGCGGTTCGAACGGCACGGCTTCACTACATCCCCCGCAGCGTGGCATGGCCCCGGAAGCGGGCGGATGGCGCGGAAAGGAAGCACTATGAAGAAGATACAGAAAACACTGATGATCACCGGTGCGCTCGCGGCACTGATGGCGTCGCCGGCACTGGCGATGATCAAGTCGATCGAGATCAACGCGGACACGGATTCCATCCCGAGCTACAGCGCGGGCACGGCGTTTTTCCCGGAGTACGAGGTATCGGATGACGACGCAGACGGGCTGACTGTGGCCTTCTCTCCGGAGGCGAAGTCGGCGATGGGCAGCGGGAATCCGACGATTCCGGCGACCGTGAAGTTCACGATCCAGAGCGACAGCGAGAACCTCGATGATGACCTTAAAATCATCGGCACCGGCATCCGCAGCACCTATGTGGACACCGTGTCGATGGACGGTTCCGAGGCAACGGGCCGCCTGCTGGTCTACCCGTTCTACGAGCTGATTGCCCCGACCGTGACGATCAACGGCAGCCAGGCGCAGTGGGCCGAGGTGCCGTACGCCGGAAAATACGAGATCGTGACCACTTATGTGAATAAGAGCGGCAACGAAACCACGACGCATCACACGACGAAGAACTGCTACTATAACATCGCGTCTGCGGTGGCCAATGCTTACAACGGTCAGGTCGGTGTCGCGGTGCGCGCGCTGCCGACAGGCGATGAGGGCTATCAGACGCTCACCGTCGCAAACGGCGGCATCGTGAACGGTGTCGCGAAGTGGGATGCACTCACCGAGTTTGCAAACCAGTATGAAGTGAAGATCAGCTACACGCTGAATGATGGAAAGAAGAAGACCACCCGCTCCAAGACCACGGACACCAGCAAGGATGTCAGCGCGTATGTGAATTCCGCAGCGAACAACTCGCTCGTGGTGACCGTACGTGCCCTGCCGAAGCAGAATGACGCGGCTTACTACAACATCGCGACCTCCGAGTGGGGACGTGCCGGCGGATATACGGCGGACACCTCGGACTATGAGATCGATGACAAGTGGGGGTTCCTCTCCAGCTATCAGGCGACGGTAGAAGGCGACTTCGCCACGAAGCTCCGCGGCAGCGCGGCCCGCTTCGGCACCACCGCCTCGACCGGCAGCCAGGACGGCTCCTGGAACCGTGTCGCCTACCACTGGCAGTACATCGTGAACGGCGCGCCGTTTAACCAGGGCTGGCGCCAGATCAACGGCAGCTGGTACTACTTCGACGCCGACGGCTATATGCACACCGGCTGGCTCGAGTGGAACGGCCACTGGTACTACCTCGAGTCGAAGGTCGGCGCGACCTGCGGCACCATGTACACCGGCACACAGCAGATCGGCGGCACGAGCTACAGCTTCGCAGCCGACGGCATCTGCCTCAATAAATGAGTTCATATAAGTAAAGTCAGGTCCCCGGAGGGCTGCCGGCAGAAGCACCGTACTTCTGCCGGCAGCTCGCCGGGGACCTTTTGTAAATTCGTGATATAAATATCAGATATGGCAGATTTCGCTTAACATTCCACGGAAACTCCGTTATACTGTTTGTCGACTTTAGATAGGGAGAACAGGCAGGGAAGCCTGTAAGAGAAGATGAATAAACAGTGGTTTTCAAAGGGCTTACGCGATGGCATTCCGATCGCGGCAGGATATTTCGCAGTGTCGTTTGCACTCGGCATCGCGGCGCGGAACGCGGGACTCAATGCGTTTCAGGCGACGCTCGCGAGTCTGCTGTGCAACGCCTCCGCGGGTGAGTTCGCGGGCTTCACGGTGATTGCGAGCAATGCCTCCTACCTCACCATGGCGGTGATCACGGCGATTACGAATGCGCGCTACCTCCTGATGTCGGCGGCGCTGTCACAGAAGCTGCCGGAGGATACGAAGCTCGGCCATCGACTGCTGGTCGGTTTCTGGATCACGGATGAGATCTTCGGTGCTTCGGCGACGGTACCGGGCAAGCTGAATCCATTTTATAACTACGGACTCGCGGTGTGTGCACTCAGCTTCTGGGCCCTCGGCACCTGCCTCGGCGTCGTGGTCGGCAACATCCTGCCGGCGAATGTCGTCAGTGCACTCGGTGTACTCCTGTACGGCATGTTTCTCGCCATCATCATGCCACCAGCGCGGAAGGATAAGGTCGTACGTCTGCTGGTCGCGGTATCGATGCTGCTCAGCTTCCTCTGCGCACGTGCGCCATGGATCTCGAATCTCAGCGATGGTACGCGCATCATCATCCTGACGGTGCTGATCGCCGGTGCCGGCGCCGTCCTCTTCCCGATTTCCGATGAAGAGGAGAAGGCCCAGAGCGAGGGTGTCGATATCAGCGCGGCGGATATGAAGTGTACGCTCGATGCAGAAGTGGAGAAGCGCGAAGAAAATGTGGATAACGCGGTCGCTGCAGGAAAGGAGGTCACGAAGTGATGCATCAGAAATATGTATATATCTTTATCATGTTCTTCGTGTCGTTCCTGATCCGTGTGCTGCCGCTGACGCTCATCCGGAAGGAGATTAAGAACCGGACGATCCGCTCGTTCCTCTATTATGTGCCGTACGTGACACTGGCGGTCATGACCTTCCCGGCGATCATGGACGCGACGGCGCAGCCGATGGCAGGCCTCGCCTCGCTGGTGCTCGGCATGATCATCGCGTGGTTCGGCGGCGGACTTTTCCCGACCGCGATCGCCTGCAGCGTGACGGTGTTCGTACTCGAGATGATGTTGTGATAGAAAAAGCCTGCGGAGGCCATCCTCCGCAGGCTTTTTCTTACGTTTTCAGTTCGTTGTAGATATCACGCTTCGAGACGCCGCGGTCTTTCGCAACGGCCTTCATGGCGTCCTTCTCACTCATGCCCTGGTCGAGGTAGTGCTGCATATGCTCCGCGAGCGGCATGGCGTTCCAGTTCGCCTGTGCCTCCTCGGTGATGGACTCCGGGGAACGCCCCTCGATGACGAGCACATACTCGCCGAGCGGGTCCTCCTCCTGATACAGCGCGATGGCACCACCGAGGGTGGTACGGATCGCTTCCTCATGCTTCTTCGTGAGCTCACGACAGAGGGAGATACGGCGCTCATTGCCGAGGACATCCGCGAGATCCCGGAGCGTGACACGCAGCTTGTGCGGTGCCTCGTAGATGATCATCGTACGGGTCTCGGTGCGCAGCTCCTCGAGGATACGCTGACGCTCCTTCTTGTTCGCCTTTTCCGTCGGAAGGAAGGCCTCGAATGCGAAGCGGCGGGTCGGGAGCCCGGAGATGGTGAGGGCGGTGACGGCTGCGACCGGCCCCGGCAGCGAGGTGACGGTGATCCCGGCCTCGACGGCCTGCCGGACGAGCTCCTCACCCGGATCGGAAACGCAAGGCGTGCCGGCGTCCGTGATGATTGCGACATTCTTCCCGGCGAGCATATCCTGCACCAGTGCCCGGGCCTTGTCGTATTTATTGAATTCATGGTACGCCGTCATCGGCGTTTTGATCTCGAAATGATTTAACAGCTTGATCGAGTTTCGTGTATCCTCCGCGGCGATCACGTCGACGGATTGTAAGCACTTTATCACGCGAAAGGTCATATCATCGAGATTACCGATCGGTGTCGCGCATACATACAGTGTTCCTGCCATTGTAAACCTCCATAACTGTATCGTTAAGCTCCATTGTAAACGAAACGCTTCCTATAAACTATTAATTTTTTTCGGAATGTTTAAGATTTCAGCACATTACTTGCAAATATAGTAGGGCTCTGCTATATTACGAATGATTAAAAGGCTCTTCGGGGCTTTATTTTTTACTTACAGAGTATATAAATCGGTCGCCGGTGCCGCGTATGTGCGCATATATCCGCATAGCCACGTGCCGGGCGATGATGAGGAGAAAAAAGATGAAGAAACTCATGGCGATGCTTGTCCTGGCAGCGACGATCTGTATGGCGGTTGCAGGATGTGGTAAGAAGGCAGATGATAAGACACAGGAGACCGTAAAGGCAGCGGAGACCGCACCGGATGGTTCTGTTGTTACGGAGGCGGCTGCAGAGGTGGAGACCAATGCGGAGAATGGTCTTCCGGCGAATCGTCAGCCGGATGCGACGGCACCGGTGGTCGATACCGTGATGGTATATGCGATGGTGAACGGCAAGATGTCCCAGGTGATGGATTCCGTAGAGGAGCTCAACGAGCAGACACTGCTTGATAAGCTGATCGAGCTCGGCACTGTGGCCGAGGGCACGACCCTCGTCAGCTTCGAGAAGGTGGACACCGGTGAGACCGTACTGGCCGGCCCGGGCGCTCCGGAGGGACAGGATACCATGGCGGTACAGGATGGCGCGCTGACACTGTCCGGTTTCAAGCCGGGTGAGGGCCTCGATGAGGCGACCGCAGAGAAGGCAGTAGCGGATACCTACGCTGCAAACTTCGAGCTGAACCAGTGCACCGTCACACTTCAGTAAGACACGAGACGAAAACACCGCAGGGCCTCCTGCGGCGTTTTTTCATATTCGGGGACCGATGAGAGGAGGAAGCATGAATTTTAAACGTTTTGCAGCCATGGTGCTCTGCGTCATGACGATGTTTGGGGCGATGGCATTGAGCAGCGGAACGGAGGCGTACGCTGCGGACAGCGGCGAGCTCCGCGGTGTGTGGTTCTCCTACCTCGACTGGCAGAATATGCCGGCGGACGAGGCGGGCTTCAAGGCCGCGGCGGATCAGGTGATGTCCGACATCCAGAAGAACGGCATGAATGCGATTTTCTGCCATGTGCACAGTCACTCGGATGCGTATTATCCGTCCTCTGTGCTTCCGACCTCGAAGTTCCTCCCTGGAAACGGAAGTTTCGATGCGCTTCAGTACATGATTGACAGCGCGCACCGGCACGGCCTCAGCTTCCACGCGTGGTTCAACCCGTACCGCGTGACGGGCTACCAGATGAAGTGGTCGGACGTGCCGGCAGGCTCCATCGTGAAGCAGTGGTATGCGTCCGGCAGCCGGAACGTGCTGCTCTTCAACGGCAGCTACTACCTGAACCCGGCCCAGCCGGCGGTGCGCGATCTCGTCGTCTCCTCGATCCGTGAGGTGCTCACGAAGTACGCGATCGACGGCGTGCAGTTCGACGACTACTTCTACCCGGACCTCGGAAAGGATGCCGCGACGAACTTCGACTACCCGGAGTACCAGCTCTCCGGCGGGAACGCGGCAATCACGGAGTGGCGGAAGGCCAATGTCTCTGCCCTCATCGCTGCCGTGTCCCAGACCGTGCATGCGGTCCGTCCATCTGCGGTGTTCGGCGTGAGCCCGGTGGGGCCACTCCGAAATCTGCGAAGTGAGAAGAGTTACTTCGTAGACATTGACACATGGATGCGTAACACGGGCTACGTCGACTACGTGCTTCCGCAGATCTACTTCGATTTCGAGCAGAAGACCGGCAGTGGTGCGGCGTCGGATGCCGCGTATGCGACCTGCCTCGACAGCTGGCTGCAGCTTCGTCAGAAGACCGGCGGAAAGGTGAAGCTTTACATCGGCCTCGCGCTCTACAAGTGCGGTACGAACAGCTGGGACGGCAATGCGAAGCCGGAGTGGCTCCGCCGCAGTGATATCCTCCTCCGGGAGGTGCAGCTCGCACGGCAGAGCGGACAGGTGAGCGGCTTCGGCATCTACGCGTACCAGAACTTCGACGACGCCGCAGCACAGGCAGAGCTCACCAACCTGCGGACCGCGTTCAGCTGAGACGTTGCCGGTCGGCAGAACAGAGGCTCGGCCGCCCGCTACGGCTTTTTCTGCCGGTCGGTCGGCGCAGTGTATATAGCAGCAGACATAGAAACAGACGTCGATTTCCCTGCCCTTCCGGCAGGGAAATATCATATAGAGGGGAGAAAATGTCCGCATGATGACCTGGACCGAATTCAGGAACCGCTTTTCCATACAACTGAATCAGCAGCAGGAGAGCGCCGTGCAGTCCGTCGAGGGCCCGGTGCTCCTTCTGGCGGTGCCGGGCTCCGGTAAAACGACGGTGCTCGTCACGCGGCTCGGCTATATGGTCTACTGTGAGGGCATCGCGCCGGAGCGGATCCTGACGGTAACCTATACGGTGGCGGCGACGAAGGACATGGCGGCACGCTTCGCGCGCTGTTTCGGAGCAGAGATGGCGGAGCGCCTCGAGTTCCGCACCATCAACGGCATCTGTGCCCGCGTAATCCAGTACTGCAGCTGGAAGAGCGGTCGCACTGCGTTTTCTCTCCTCACGGATGAGAAGCGTATCGCCGCGATGCTCGCCGGTATCTACCAGCGGATCGAGCACAGCTATCCGACCGAGAGTGATCTGCAGAATGTCCGCACGCTCATCACCTTCATCAAGAACCGTATGCTGGGGGAGGAGGCGATCCGGGCGCTCGAAAAGGACGCGGAGATCCAGCTTCTCCGGATCTATAAGGCGTACAATGCAGAGCTCCGGGAGCATCAGCTCATGGATTACGACGATCAGATGGTCTATACATACACCATGCTGCAGCGCTTCCCGTGGCTCCTCGAGCATTTCCAGCAGCAGTACCCGTACATCTGCGTCGATGAGGCGCAGGACACCTCGAAGATCCAGCACGCCATCATCGCCCTCCTCGCGTCCCGGACCGAAAATCTCTTCATGGTCGGCGACGAGGACCAGAGCATCTACGGCTTCCGGGCGGCCTATCCCGACGCGCTTCTCGAGTTCGAGCAGCACCATCCCGGCGCCCGTGTCCTCCTCATGGAAGAGAATTTCCGATCGGATGCGAGCATCGTCCGCGCCGCCGACCGCTTCATCCAGAAGAACACCCTGCGCCACGAAAAGCACATGCAGCCTACCCGCCCGAAGCAGCGCGAGATCCGCGAGATCCCGCTCGCGAACCGGAAGGCGCAGTACAGCTATCTCCTGAAGGTGGCAGAGGACTGCACGGCCGCGTATGTAGCGGCGGAGCGGGAACGACGGGCGACGGCAGACGGCGGTGCACAGGATCCGGCAGAGGCGAGCGCCGAGACAGCTTCCGCTGACACGCGCAGACCCCGGACCCAGATCGCGGTCCTCTACCGCGACCACGAGTGCGCGCTTCCACTGATCGACCTCCTCGAACGAAACGGCGTGCCTTACAGGATGCGGAATGCCGACATTGGCTTTTTCACGAACCGTGTCGTGCTCGACATCTGTAACATCATCCGCCTCGCCGAGAATCCGATGAACAGCG
>CALAOB010000090.1 GCA_937927445.1 uncultured Oribacterium sp.
TCTCGCCACAGCGACCGCTGCGCCCGGCTTGAAGGCGAATGCTGCCCCGCCGCAGTAGAACGCGCGATCCAGCAGCGACTGGATGCGTCCGCTCGGGTGCGCATAGTACACCGGCGTGCCGAAAATGAAGCCATCCGCTTCCTTCGCCTTCGTGATAAAGGCATTCACCACATCATCGTCAAACACACAGCCCTTCTCCGTGCACTGGCCGCAGCCGATGCAGTCCCGGATCGCCTGCCCGCCGATCTGGAAAATCTCGTAATCGATTCCCTCCTTCTTCAGCTGCTCGCCGATCTCCGTGAGCGCACGATTCGTATTACCATCTGCCTTCGGACTTCCGTTCAGCATTAAAACCTTCATATTTTCCCTCCATGTTCATTCATAATGACGACTCGTCAGCATTGCCCTGGCATCCCCCGCATCCTGTCTGTGTCAATGTCTCCGCCGGGCAGACATTGTCCTCCCAGCACGGACAGGAGTCTGACCCCATGAACTCCCGGCACCGCGATCACTCCTCGCCGACCAGTTTCACCACGCGGTAATCGTGGTGCACGGCCTCGAGGTACTTCCCGAAGACGTCCGCGGTCCGGAGCTTCAGCGACGAGGTGTTCACACACGGGTGGCAGCCGACGTACTCGCCCTTCAGGACGTCCTCGTCGACCAGCAGCTGCACGTGATTCTCCTTGTCGTTCATAAGCCCCATGATGCTCACCGCGCCCGGGTGGATCTCAAGGAACTCCATCATCTGCTCTTCCTTCGCGAAGCTCAGGCGCGCAGAGCCGATCTGGTGCGACAGCTCCTTCGTCTTGAAGACCTTGTCGCCCGGCATCATCAGCAGGTAAAACTCCGTCTGCTGGCGGTTGCAGAGAAACAGATTCTTGCAGATCAGGCAGTCCAGCACCGCGTCGATCACCTCGCACACCTCCATCGTCGTCGCCGGCGCATGATCCGTCCGCTGGTACGCGATGCCCAGCGAATCAAGTAGATCATACACCCGCATCTCCTTCGGCTCACGCCCCTCCGCCGTCGCCGGCCGTCCATTAAATAATTCCATCTTTCTCTCCTCTTTCATTCATGGGGTCTGACCCCATAAACTTTCTGTTTAGATTCAGTTTATAAAAATTTAATGGGGTCAGACCCCCTTACAAAATTCTTAAGACTTGAGTTCCTGGGTGCGCACCAGGGCGGCGTAGGCGCCGTTCCGGGCCATGAGCTCGTCGTGGCTGCCGAGCTCGATGATGCGGCCGTCGTCGATGACGGCGATGCGGTCGGCGTTCTTCACGGTCGCGAGGCGGTGCGCGATGACGATCGTGGTGCGGCCCTGTGAGAGCTTCTCGAAGGTCGCCTGGATGCGGGCCTCGGTCACACTGTCGAGCGCCGAGGTCGCCTCGTCGAGGATCAGCATCGGCGGGTTCTTCAGGAATATCCGCGCGATGGAGATCCGCTGCTTCTGACCACCGGAGAGCAGGACGCCCCGCTCGCCGACATTGGTCTGATACCCCTCCGGCATCGCCGCGATGTCGTCCGCGATCTCCGCCTTCGCGGCTGCGAGCATCACCTCTTCCATCGTCGCATCGAGGCGGCCGTAACGGATATTGTCGGCAATGCTTCCAGCGAAAAGGAATACATCCTGCGAGACGACGCCGATGTTCTGGTGCAGGGACTCCTGTGTCACCATGCGGACATCGTGCCCGTCGAGGTAAATCGCGCCGTCCGTGACGTCGTAGAAACGCGGAATCAGCTGGCTGAGCGTCGTCTTGCCGCCGCCGGAGGAACCGACGAAAGCCACGGTCTCGCCCGGCCGGATGTCGAGCGACACGTCGTGCAGGATGCCCTGCCCCTTCTGGTACGCGAAGGACACGTGGTCCACGCGGATGTCGCCCTGCACGTTCTCGAGCGCGAGCGCCCCCGGGCTGTCCCGGAGCTCCGGCTCGGTCCGCATCAGCTCCACGAAACGATGCAGCCCCGCCGTGCCATTCGCGATCACCTCCGAGGTATTCGCGAGCTTCCGGATCGGATTTACGAACGCCGACACGTACATGCTGAACGCGATCAGGTCAATGACGGTAAGCTGCTCGTTCATGATAAGGGCACCACCGACCGCGATGACCACCACGGACATCATGCAGAGGCAGAATTCCATCGTCGAATGAAATTCCGCCATCGCGCGGTGGAACCCGAACTTCGCGCTCCGGTAGCCTGCATTGGCCTTCTCAAACTTCTCGAGCTCCTCCCCTTCGTTCGCGAAGGCCTTCGCCGTCCGGATGCCGGACAGACCCGACTCGAATTCGGTGTTGATCAGGGAAACCGTCGACTTCACCCGGCGCGAGGCGTCGCGCATGTGGAAACGGCAGCGCAGCACCACAAACAGGAAGACCGGCAGCATGAACATAAGCACCAGGGCGAGCCGCCACTGGATGGTGAACATGATGATGAGCGCGCCGATAATCGTCACCGAGCTGATGAAGATGTCCTCCGGGGCGTGGTGCGCCATCTCCGTCACGTCGAACAGGTCCGTCGTGAGGCGGCTCATGAGCTGGCCGACGCGGTTATGGTCGAAGAAGCTGTAGTTCAGCTCCTGTATGTGCTGGAACAGGTCGCGGCGGATGTCGGCCTCGACGCGCGCGCCGAAGTTGTGGCCCCAGTACGTGATCACGTAGTAAAACACGGAACGCAGCACGTAGGCGGCGGTTACGACGGCCATCACCGTCCAGAAGGTGCGCCAGGCGTTCGCCGGGAGCAGCGTGTACATGCACCAGCGCGACACCGCCGGGAAGGCGAGGTCGATCACCGCGATCGCCAGCGCGCTGACCATGTCGAGGTAAAACAGCTTCCGGTGCGGCCGGAAATACGAGAGAAAAATCCGGAGTTCCGATCCGTTTCGGAAATCCTTTTGCGTCGTGTTCTGATTCTGAAGTTTCATACATCACCTGCTTTTAAAAAATCCCGCGTGGACCGACGGCCCACACGGGCTATTCTAGCAAATTCTGTATGCAAAAGCCACCACGCTCCGGTCGATACGAAAAGAGCCGGAGGTTTCCCTCCGGCTCCGCATCCTTGACGGAATTATTTATTTGAAGCTTCCTTCGCAGCGAGTGCAGCGGCTTCCTTCGTTGCCGGTGTCACCCTGTCTCTTATACACATCTCCGAGCCCACGAGACTAAGGCGAATCT
>CALAOB010000091.1 GCA_937927445.1 uncultured Oribacterium sp.
GACAGCACAGAATCGTCACGATGGTCTCACCGGAGATCGTCAGTGCACCACCCGCAAGCTTGACCGGCTTGATCGGAACGAAGGAGGTGAAGCTCTTCGGATTCGCACCGAACAGGAGCAGCGCCAGATTCTGAAGAAGGTAGGATACACCGATTGCGGTGATCAGGACGTTCAGAGAGTTTGCCTGACGGAGCGGCTTGTAAGCAACCTTCTCGATGACGACACCCAGCAGGGTGCAGATCACCATCGACAGGAGGGTCGACACTAGGATCGGAAGGCCCATCTGGTTCAATGCAATAAACGCTGCGTAACCACCGACCATGAGGATATCACCATGGGCGAAGTTGAGCATCTTTGCGATTCCATATACCATCGTGTAGCCCAGGGCGATGATCGCGTAGATCGAGCCTAAACTGACACCACTCAGCAAGTAGGAAATGAAACTCATCATCTCTAAACACCTCTTCGAAATTAATGGGGACGATCCCCGTACATAAGTATTAAGGGATCTTCATAATGTCGTAACGAAATCACTTTCCTTTCGAAATTATGAAGATCGTTTAATTTAATTCAATAAAGGGTTGCTTACAGTAAGCAACCCTTTATGCTCTTTCATCATGCAGAAAACCAAGATTTTCTCATGATGCTTCATCACTTTTCCGATCAGTCGGCAGAAGTATAAGCACCATCCTTGACGATGACTGCCTTCGGCTCCTTATCGACATCACCGTTCTCGTCCCAAGTCATGCCGGAACCGGTGAGACCATCATACTTGACGGACTTCATCTGCTCTTCCATCGCGGTACCAAGATCAGCTACGGACATATCCGGAGTCAGGTTACCAGCCTCGATCGCTGCCTTCATGATGTATGCTGCATCGTATGCATCCGCTGCGAACTGGATCGGAGTGTCACCGAACTTATCCTTATAAGCGGTTACGAAGCTTACGGTCTTCTCGTCGGTCGCGTCTGCTGCGAACGGAGTCAGAAGCATGAGGCCCTCTGCAAGGGAAGTATCGAAGTTCTCTACGTCGAGGATACCATCCATACCATCACAACCGAAGAAGGTCGGCTTGTAACCCATGGTGTTGGCCTGTGTCAGAACGAGCGCTGCCTCTGTGTAGTAGAACGGAAGGAATACCAGCTCTGCGCCTGCGCTCTGCATCTTCTGAAGCTGTGTAGAGAAGTCGGTCTTTGAATCCGCGGTGAACTGCTCATCCGCTACGACCTCGAGTCCCTGGTTGCCGGCCTCGGTCACGAAGGAATCGTGAATACCGGAGGAATAAACATCGGAAGAATCATAGATGATACCGATCTTGGTAGCGAGCTTGTGGGTTCCGATGTACTCTGCGGACTTGGCGCCCTGTGCCGGATCAGAGAAGCATACACGGTATGCGTTCGGAGCTGCGGTACAGTCAACGGCGGAACCTGACGGAGTCAGAAGGAACATGTTATCATTCTGAGCCTCGGAAGCAACGGCAATGGTCGGTGCGGAAGTGGTCGGTCCGATCAGCATCTGCATGCCCCAGTCCTTCAGGGAGTTGTATGCGTTGATGGCCTTCTCCTGATCATGCTCATCATCTGCAGTCTTATACTCTACCTGGTAGCCATTGATACCACCATTTGCATTAATCTCGTCGATGGCAACCTGTGCACCATTGATGACAGCCTTACCATAGATCGCTGCACCACCGGTCAGAGGTCCCTGACCACCGATCTTCCATGTAAGATCTGAAGAACCAGCGGCTGTCGTTGTGCCCTCAGCTGCTGCAGCGGTTGTCGTATCGCCTGCAGCGGCAGCGGCTGTCGTCGCCTCCGGGGTAGATGAAGAACCACAGGCTGCTAAAGACGCAACCATCGAAGCTGCAAGTACTGCACTTAATACCTTTTTCATAATTTCTCTCCTCTCAGTTTTCTAAAATACAAGCTTTCTGAAAACTTTTCATCATTATAAAGTTCGGAGTTATGGAAGTCAATAACTTTTATAACATATTTTCACGTTCACACTTCGTTTGATAACCGTCAGGAATATGTATTATAATAATTTCTTCTCAAAGGCACGCAGGGCCCCGAAAGCTCGGTCTCAGCAGCCATACGCAAAGTTCGTGAAGAATCAAAATTTCACCCCTTAGAAGCACTTAGAGTAATTTTTCCTTAGCACCCTCTGCAACGCTGAGTTTTCATAAAGAAAACTCAGTGATTGCAGAGGACTTAGTGCTTCTTAGGGGTGAAATTTTAGAGTCTTCCGAACTTGGAGTACTGTGCTGCTGAGACTGAGCCTCCGGGGCCCTGCGTGAATTCAAGTTTATTTATCAAATGGTACGTTGATATTTTCAATGGTGCGATCGCGGAGCATGAGGTCGCGGACCGCTTCGCGTGCCGGCTTGCCTTCGAAGAGGATCTGGTTGATGCCCTCGACGATCGGCATCGATACCTCATACTTCTCGGCGAGTGCACGTGCCGCCTTCGCCGCATACACACCCTCAACGGTCTGGCCGACTTCCTGCATCGCTTCCTCGTAGCTTCTGCCCTCGCCCATCAGGATACCGGCGCGGCGGTTCCGGCTGTGCATGGAGGCACAGGTTACGATCAAATCACCGATGCCACTCAGACCGTTGAAGGTCTCCATGCGGCAGCCCATCTTCATACCGAGTCGCTCGATTTCTGCGATGCCGCGTGTGATCAGCGCCGCCTTCGTATTATCCCCGTAGCCGAGGCCATCCGCCATACCAGCTGCGAGTGCGATGACATTCTTCGTCGCACCGCCGATTTCGATGCCCTTGATATCCGGGTTGATGTAGACACGGAAGCAGTCGCACATGAACGCATTCTGTACAAAAAGCGCCGTCTTCTCGGTATGCGCACCGGTCACGATCGTCGTCGGAATAAAGCGCGATACCTCCTCCGCGTGGCTCGGTCCGGACAGTACCGCGACATCCGCCTGCGGGATTTCCTCTTCGATGATATCCGACATAGTGTAAAGCGTGCCCTCTTCGATGCCCTTTGCCACCGACACGATGATCTGTCCCTCGCCGACAAACGGCTTCATCTCATGCGCTGTCCCACGCACGAAGATGGACGGCACCGCCAGCACGACGAGCGCCTGCTCCTTCAGTGCAGACTCGAGATCCGAGGTAAAGCGCACAGTCTCCGGAATCACCGCACCCGGCAGGTTCTTATGACGGTGGGTCTCCCGAAGCACATCCACCTCCTGCTGAAACTTCGACCAGATGGTCACCTCATGTCCGTTATGGGCGAGCAGAATGCCGAGGGCCGTGCCCCAGGTACCTGCGCCGATGATTGATGTTTTCATTAAGTCTCCTCTTTTAAATCACGCCCGGTGGAAGCCAATGCTTCTGCCGGGCGAACGTATTCTTTCATATACTTATGTTCTACCGCCACCCATCCGCGATGGCGCTGTCATCTTCGACACGGATCACTTCTTAAAATGAAACTTCGATTCCGTACCGTTCTTCAGCCGCTGGATATTCGAGCGGTGCTGCCATACGCCGAGCGCTGCGATCAGGAAGAACACGACGAGTACGATCGGATAGATCGCCATGGACATCGGAAGGAGTCCGAAGTAACCGAAGATGGCGGTCAGAATAAACAGCAGGGATACGCCGCAGATCGAGCCGACGCTCACATAGCCGGTGGTCTTCGCGATCACCACAAAAAGTGCAAACAGCACGATGGCCATCCGCCAGTCGAAGGCGATGATGAGCGCACCGGTGCAGGCGATGCCCTTACCGCCGCGCAGCATCGGAAGTGCCGGAAAATCATGGCCGAGGATCGAACCGAAGCCCGCAAAGACGGTGATGAGGGTGCCCTCATCGATCGTCGCCGGTTTGTAGATCATGTGCATCATGAGGATCGGAACGATGGTCTTCGCGATATCCAGCAGCAGTACGGTTGCGCCCGCTCTCTTTCCGAGCGTGCGGCTGATGTTCGTGGAGCCCGGATTACCGGAGCCCTGCTTATAGATATCGACGCCCTGGGACTTCGCATACAGATAGCCATTCGGTATGTTACCGAAGATATATCCCACTACAAGGGAAATGATCATGTGCTGTATATTCATCACTCATCCTCTCCGGCCTGACGCTCACGGATCAGGAACTTCAGCGGTGTTCCCGGGAAGCCGAAGGCCTCACGAATCTGATTCTCGATGTATCTCGTATAGGAGAAATGCATCAGCTGCTGGTCATTTACGAAAATAACGAAGGTAGGCGGCTCGACCGCGGTCTGCGTCATGTAGAACAGCTTGAGACGCTTGCCCTTATCACTCGGCGGCTGCTTCATCGCTGTCGCTCTCGTCATGATGTCATTGAGCACACCCGTACGGATACGAAGGGTCTGGCTCTCCCGCACCTGATCGACGAGATCGAAGATCTTATTCAGACGCTGTCCGGTCTCTGCCGAGATGAAAAGGTACTGCGCATACGGCATGTAGGAGAACTTCTCCATCAGCTTCGTCTGGAATTCCTTCATCGTCTTATCATTCTTATCCGGCACCGCATCCCACTTGTTCACGCAGATGATGACGCCCTTTCCGGACTCATGGGCGATACCGGCGATGCGCGCATCTCCCTCGGTGATGCCCTGGGTCGCATCGATCAGCACGAGACAGATATCTGCACGATCTACGGCCGCGACGGTACGGATGACAGAGTAACGCTCGATATCGTCATCGATCTTTCCCTTCCGGCGTAAGCCCGCGGTATCGATGAAGGTATATTCCTTACCGTTGTGTACGATCTTCGTATCGATCGCGTCACGGGTCGTTCCGGCAATGTTGGAGACGATCACGCGGTTCTGTCCCAGCAGCTTATTGATCACGGAGCTCTTTCCGACATTTGGCTTACCGATGAGCGCGACCTTCACAGAATCATCCTCGACCTCTTCTGCCGTCTCAACCGGGAAGTGCCTGATCACCTCATCCAGCATGTCGCCGACACCGAGCTGGTTCACCGAGGACACACCGAACGGATCACCGAGCCCCAGATTATAGAACTCGTAAATATCGTTACCGAACTTCTGGAAGCTGTCGACCTTATTCACACAGAGAACGACCGGCTTTCCGGACTTCCGGAGCATATTCGCCACCTCGTAGTCCGCATCAACGAGACCGGTACGTACATCCACGACGAAAATGATGACATCTGCCGTATCGATCGCCAGCTGTGCCTGTGCACGCATCTGCGACAGGATGATATCCTGGGAATCCGGCTCGATACCACCCGTATCGATCAGCGTAAACTTGTTATTCAGCCACTCCGCATCCGCATAGATACGGTCACGGGTCACACCCGGCGTATCCTTCACGATGGAGATCTGCTTCCCCGCAATCAGGTTGAACAGCGTAGACTTACCTACGTTTGGACGGCCTACCACCGCCACCATCACTTTTCTCATATTTTCACCTTACTACGTGCTGCCCGAAGGCCCACATAAAACACTCATTCTTAACTAAATAATATTAGCATGAGATAGATAAATCGGCAAGTTCAGTTCATCAGTCATCAAACTCATGACCTCGGAGGACCGCCAGCGGATACCATACGTAGAGAACGTTTATCTGATGGCGGTCCTCCGAGGCCACGGGGTCTATACGACGAAGGGAGCCGGCTTGCGCCGGCTCCCTTCTCACATCACATGAACCGAAATTCAGGTGAATTAGTTGTTGTACAGGTCGATGAGCTTCTTGAGATGCTCATATCTAGCCTGAGACTCAGCCTGGTTCTTCTCGTCAAGAGCCTTTGCTCTCTCCGGGTTCTTAAGGCCGAGGGACAGGTAACGAACCTCACCCTTCAGGAAATCCTGGTAACCGGTGAAATCCGGCTCCTTGGAATCAAGAGTGAACTTCTTATCGCCACCAAGTGGGTTGTATCTGAAGTTGTTCCAGTAACCAGTCTGGAGTGCAAGCTTCTCCTCAGTCATAGCCTTCGCCATGCCCTTCTTGATGCCGTGGTTGATACAAGGTGCGTATGCAATGATCAGAGATGGTCCTGGATATGCCTCAGCCTCTGCAATAGCCTTTACAGTCTGCTGCATGTCGCCGCCCATGTTGATATGAGCTACATATACATAGCCATAGGACATTGCGATACCAGGAAGATCCTTCTTGCCGGTCTCCTTACCACCTGCAGCGAACTGTGCAACTGCACCGGTCGGAGTCGACTTGGAGGACTGTCCACCTGTGTTGGAGTAAACCTCAGTATCGAATACCATTACGTTGATGTCCTTGCCGGAAGCAAGTACATGATCGAGGCCGCCGAAACCGATATCATAAGCCCAACCATCACCACCGAAGATCCACTGGCTCTTCTTAGCGAGGAAGTCCTTATTCTTTACGAGATCCTTGGAAAGATCGTCGGTCTTATCAGCAAGTGCTGCAACGAGCTTCTCGGTAGCTGCACCGTTGGTAGCGCCTACGCCGAAAGTATCAAGCCACTCCTGAGCGACATCCTTCACAGATGCATCCTTCTCAGCGAGCTCCTCTACTTCCTTCTTCAGTCTGGTACGGATTGCGTTCTGAGCAAGTAACATACCATAACCGAACTCTGCGTTATCCTCGAAGAGGGAGTTATCCCATGCCGGGCCCTGACCCTTCGCGTTTACAGTGTACGGTGTAGAAGGTGAAGAGTTACCCCAGATAGATGAGCAGCCTGTCGCATTTGCGATGTACATTCTGTCACCGAAGAGCTGAGTGATGAGCTTAGCATATGGTGTCTCACCACAGCCAGGACATGCACCGGAGTACTCGAGTAACGGCTTCTTGAACTGTGAACCCTTAACGGTCGTCTCCTTGAACTTCGCAACAACGTCATCCTTCTCAGGAAGCTTTACTGCATAGTCGAAGAACTTCTGTCTGTCAAGCTCCTCAGCGATCGGCTTCATCTCGAGTGCCTTCTCGCCCTTCATGCCAGGACATACGTTTGCGCAGGAACCACAACCGGTACAGTCAAGTACAGATACCTGAATACCGAACTTGTAATCCGGCATACCGGTCATTGCCTTGGTCAGCATACCCTCTGGAGCGTTTGCAGCCTCGTCAGCAGTAAATGCGAACGGACGGATTGCGCCGTGCGGGCAGACATAAGAACAGAAGTTACACTGGATACAGTTATCCGGATTCCACTGCGGAACGTTTACAGCGATACCTCTCTTCTCGTAAGCAGATGTTCCGGAAGGAGTTGTACCATCGACATAAGCATTGAACGCAGAAACAGGAAGTGAGTTACCCTCCTGAGCGGAAACCTTGTTCTGGATGTTGTTTACGAAATCAAGAACATCCTTGGTGCCCTCGGTCTTATCCTTGAACTCGAGGCCCTCATCCTGTGCGTTAGCCCAGTCCTCAGGGATCTCGATCTTCTCGAATGCGTTTGCACCAGCGTCGATTGCTGCCCAGTTCTTCTTAACGACATCCTCACCCTTACGGCCGTATGTCTTCTGTGCAGCGTCCTTCATCAGCTTGTTTGCCTCTTCCTTCGGGATGATACCGGTCAGTGTGAAGAATGCAGACTGAAGGATGGTGTTGATTCTTGTCGGGCCCATGCCGGTCTCAATACCGATCTTTACACCGTTGATGATGTAGAAGTTGATCTTGTGATCGTACATGTACTTCTTAACCTGGCCAGGGATGTGCTCAGCGATCTCATCCTTGTTCCATACGCAGTTAAGGAGGAAGGTACCACCATCAACGAGCTCCTGAACCATGTTGAACTTGGTCATGTAAGCCGGATTGTGGCAGGCTACGAAGTTTGCTCTGTGGATCAGGTAAGTAGACTTGATCGGCTTCTTACCGAATCTCAGGTGAGACATGGTAACACCGCCGGACTTCTTGGAATCATAATCGAAGTAAGCCTGAGCGTACATGTCTGTGTTATCACCGATGATCTTGATGGAGTTCTTGTTTGCACCTACGGTACCATCTGCACCGAGACCCCAGAACTTACAGTTAACGGTTCCCTCAGGAGTCGTAACGAGTGCTGGACCAGCCGGCAGAGAAAGGTGTGTAACATCATCATCGATACCAATGGTGAATCTCTTCTTATCAACGTTGTTGTAAACAGCAACGATCTGAGAAGGTGTGGTATCCTTGGAACCGAGACCATAACGGCCGGAAAGGATGGTGCAGTTTGCGAACTCTGTGCCCTGAAGAGCTGCTACGACATCGAGGTACAGCGGCTCACCGATGGAGCCCGGCTCCTTCGTTCTGTCGAGAACAGAGATCACCTTGGTGGTTGCAGGAAGAGCCTTTACGAATGCGTCCTTGCTGAACGGTCTGTAAAGTCTTACCTTGACAACGCCGACCTTCTGACCCTGCTTAGCAAGGTAATCAATGGTCTCCTCGATGGTATCGTTTACAGAACCCATCGCAACGATGACGTGATCAGCATCTGCTGCACCGTAGTAGTTGAAAAGCTTGTAATCTGTACCGATCTTCGCATTCACCTTATCCATGTACTCCTGAACGATTGCAGGAAGTGCATCGTAGTAAGGGTTGGAAGCCTCACGAGCCTGGAAGAAGATATCCGGGTTCTGAGCAGATCCTCTCTCAACCGGGTGGTTCGGGTTAAGAGCCTTCGCTCTGAACTCGTCTACATACTCCCAGTCAACCATATCTCTGAGATCTTCGTAATCCCACTCCTCGATCTTCTGGATCTCGTGAGAGGTACGGAAACCATCAAAGAAGTTAATGAACGGAATGTGGCCCTTCAGAGCTGCAAGGTGAGCTACTGGAGTAAGGTCCATAACTTCCTGTACGGATGACTCACAGAGCATAGCAGCACCGGTCTGACGGCATGCCATAACGTCGGAGTGATCACCGAAGATGGAAAGTGCGTGAGATGCAAGTGCACGTGCAGATACATCAAATACGCCCGGAAGCTGCTCGCCGGCTACCTTGTAGATGTCCGGGATCATGAGCAGAAGACCCTGAGAAGCGGTGAAGGTTGTAGTAAGAGCACCAGCAGCAAGGGAACCGTGAACTGCACCAGCAGCACCAGCCTCAGACTGCATCTCGGTTACCTGTACGGTCTCGCCGAGAAGGTTCTTTCTGCCTTCAGTGGCCCACTCATCTACATGCTCAGGCATGACGGATGAAGGAGTAATAGGATAGATAGCCGCAACTTCTGTAAATGCATACGATGCATGTGCAGCAGCCTGGTTACCATCCATGGTTTTCATTTTTCTTGCCATAAGAATTCCTCCTGAAAAAATGAACTACCACATGAATGCGGTTGTTATATGTACCCACCCATGGTGGGATATCATACTCGATAAGAATTATAACATTTCCTACTTGAAATGCAAAACAAAAACGGGTCCGTACAAAATAAAATACAAGGAAATGCACAAAAAGCTGATATCCTAGCATTTTGCTATAGTATATATTGTACAGGCACTTGCCCCAGGTACAGAAAAAGAGCAGTTGCACACAACTGCAGCTGCTCTCTTCTTACGATATTTTCTTACGGGCCATCCTGGATGATGTCATCGCTGTCCGGGGCCTCGATGACCTCATGATTCGAGCCCGTTTCCGGGGTCGGTGCCTCCGGCTTCTTCGCGGTCTCGGCCGGACTCGTCTCCGGGGTCGGCGCAGTCTTCGTTTCGGTCGTCGACTTCGTCTCGTCCGTGGACGGCTTCGGTCCATTCTCGGCTACCGTGGATTCTGCCGCGCTGCCACTCTCCGCTGTCGACTCTCCGCTCTCTGCGATCGAGGACTCGGCGGTGGATTCCGTCGTGCCCGGTGCATACTGCTTCGGTGTATGTCCGCTGTAATGGGCGGTATGATCCTTGACCTTCTCGGTCGTTCCGTCGGCATTATGGATCACCTTATACGCCTGCCACTCGGAACCGGCCGAGCCGGCAGACTCCGAACCCTCCTCCGGAGTGATGATCTTCGGTGCCGGTACCGGAAGGTCTGCGGTCTTCTCACAGACGAGCTCCCAGCTCTCGCCCTTCGGGAGCACACGGACACCATAGATCTGAACGGTACAGGTCTGGTCCTCATACCATGCACGGATACCGATGGCGTGATCCGAGTTGTTGATGAACTGATAGTCCGGACCCGGCCAGGAAACCGTCGCATCGGCACCCGGTGTGACATAGGTCGGTGCGAAGGTATGGGAACGACGATAGGTCGTCGTGAGACCCGAACGGAAGACGGCATTATAGAGGGTCGAGGAAACCTGGCAGACGCCGCCGCCGACCTCCTGCACGACCTCACCGTTATTATACGCGCCGGCTGCACCATAGCCCTTCGCCTCGGTACGCTGACCGACCGTCTTATTAAAGGAGAACTCCTCGCCCGGCTGAAGTACGGTGCCATTGATGGCTGCCGCTGCCAGCTTTACGTTCTTATTACGGGTCGCGTTGCTCGTGGTCTTCGTCGTGAAGCTGCCGATCGTGCCATACAGGTCCTTGATGGAGGAATCGGATGCGGAGATCTTCTCACCCTCGCACTCGATGCTCGCGTCATAGACATGCTGCCCGATGGACGCCATCACCTTCTGCGCGGTCGCCTCTGCGTTGACCGCATAACCTGCGACCGAGCCACCGAAAACGAACTCGCCGCTCTCCTTATCGTAGCTCGTGATGTCGCCGTTCTTCGGGCTCATCTTCCAGATGATGGCAAGCTGCTTCATGTAGTCCGAAATCTGCGCACTCATATCCGGAAGTTCCAGTGTATAGCGGAGGGCTGCACTCGTCGTGTCCTCGGTCTCACTCTCCGCTTCCGAAGCGTCCGTGCTCTTCTCTGCTTCGCCCGACGTCTCACTGTCGGCAGACGCCGATGCAGATTCTTCCGCGATCTTCGTCGCATAGTCCGTGAAGATCTGCTCGACCAGCGTATCCACCTGCTCGCCGATGAGATCCGGGATGGCGAAGCTCTTCGCCTCCGGACGGATCGTCACGCTGGCGTACGGATTATCGACGGCCACCGTCTGCACGGAGCCATCATTGTCGCTCTCTCCGGACGCACTGCTCGGCTCGGTTTCCTTCACCTGATCATAGACCGAAAGATCCGGCATCTTGAAGCTGTCGATGGACGGGTTCGCGTTCTTCACCACGAGGTTCCAGCTGTAGGCATCGTGGATGGCCTGCTTCACCGCCTCACGGTTCATACCATTGAGATTCAGACTCTTCGCCTCCGGTGAAAGCGCGCTGAGGTCGAGGGTGATGTCCTTATGGATGGTATCGGTATGCGTATACAGGACATTCTGCGTCGTCTCCTCTGCCACCGCCGAGGATTCGTGCATCGCACCGCCGCCGATAAATCCGCCACGAACGGCAAACACGAGTCCGCCGCCCACGATCAGAAACAGGAGCACCGCGCCGAGCACAAGCTTCATGTTCGGGCCGTCCTGCGGCTTCCGTCCATGATTCCCACTGCGCCGCGTGCTGCCCGCATAGCCGCGACCGCCCGTAGACGACGCACGCGCGCCTGTATAGCCGGAGCGACTGCTGCGGCTGCCCACACCACTCCTGCTGTGGCTGCCCATCGCCGCACCCCGCGCATGGGACTGTCCCCGTGCCCGGGACTGTCCTCTGGATCTGTCTGAATAATCGAAATCGTCTCTCATATATAACTCCCTAAAAGCAGATCGCCTGAAATCATCCAACTCTATCTTTCAGAAAGCGCGTTCCCATGGAAATTCACCCGAAAATCCCCGCGTTTTCCTTTGATTTTTCACATTTTCGTCCTTTTCACCGCGCCTTTCCGAACTTAAGGGTCAAGAAAAAAGCGCCGCCCGAAGACGACGCCTATAATCTTAACAGGATTTCGAATCTTTGTACATGAGAGAAGCCGCGAAATACATGACGAATTTTTTACAGTTTTGTGAAGGCTTTCTTGTAATTTTTCGTACTCGCCGACGCTGCGCTTTTCTCCGATGCCGGAGGCTGCGATTTCACGGCTTTTCTTCGATGCCGGCGCGCCAGGTGCCGACCGCGGTTTCGGGATTCCGGTGGAAGAAATCATACACCTGCCGTGCGGAGTACTCGTCCATCGACGGGCAGGCCCGGAGCTCATCGAGCCCGGCCACGCGGATATGGTCAATGTCTCCGAAGCGCCGCATGAGTGCCTTTTTCCGTACTTCACCGATGCCCTTGATGTCGTCCAGCAGCGAGCGGATCTGCTTCTGATCCCGCAGGGAGCGATGGTAGCTGATGGCGAAGCGGTGCACCTCGTCCTGGATGCGTGTCAGGAGTTTGAAGGCCTCGCTGTTCTCCGCGATCGGCAGCTCCTCGTTCTGGTACAGCAGCGCCCGCGTCCGGTGGTGGTCATCCTTCACCATACCGACGACCGTGATGCTCGTGATGCCGAGCGACTGCAGTACCTCCTCGCAGACATTGACCTGTCCCTTCCCACCATCCATACAGATGAGGTCCGGGAAGTTCGAGAAGGAGCCGAGCCTGTCATCCTTGCCGGCCTGCGCGTTCGCCTGCATCTCCGAGAGGCCATGCTCGAAGCGGCGCGTCAGCATTTCACGCATCGAACGGACGTCATCCGGCCCCTGGACGGACTGGATGCGGAACTTGCGGTAGTCGTTGTTCTTCGGCCGGCCGTTCTGGTAGACGACCATGGAGCCGACATTGAGCGCGCCCATCGTGTTCGAGATATCGTAGGATTCGATGCGAAGCGGCAGATTCGGCAGTCTGATCAGCTGCTGCAGCTCCTCGAGGGCCCGGGCATTCTTCACATCCTGCTCGCGGTACTGCTGACGATAGCGGTTCATGAGGATGCCGGCGTTCGTGATGGCGAGCTCGACGAGCTTCTCCTTCTTGCCGATCTGCGGGGTCACGATGTACACGCGCTTCCCCTTCTCCCGGCTCAGCCACTGCTCCAGCACTACCTTCTCCTCGAGCTCCGTCTGCACGAAGATCTCGCGCGGCACGAACGGGGTGCCATCGTAGTACTGCTCGATGAAGTTCGTCAGGATGCTCTCGTCCGTTTCCTCGGGGTCAATGTCAATGAACTGGTGGTCACGGCCGATGATCTTCCCATCGCGGACGAAAAAGATCTGGACGATGCAGTCCGCGAAGGAACGGCGCATGCCGATGATGTCGCGGTCCTCGGCGTCGTAAGCCACGATCTTCTGCCGGTTCTGAATCGCCTCGATTGCCCGGATCAGATCCCGCATCTCGAGTGCCGTCTCGAAATCGAGATTATCCGACGCGCGCTGCATGCGGCGGGTCAGCTCCTTCACGATATCCTCGTACTTTCCGTTCAGGAAATCGATGGCCCGGTCCACCTGCAGCTTATAGTCTGCCTGCGACTGCTTCCCGATGCACGGCCCGTCGCACTGGTGGATGTCATAGTACATGCACTTGTTTGCAAGCGGCGCATCCTCCGTAAACGACTTGTTGCAATTCCGGATATGGAAGGTCTTCCGGATGAGCTCGATGACCTCATTGACCTGATCGTTCGACGCGTATGGGCCGAAGTAGCGGGCCCGGTCCTGATACTGCTTCCGCACCTTCAGGATCCGCGGGTAGAGCTCGTTCGTCACCTTGATGTACGGATAGGTCTTGTCATCCTTCAGCAGGGTGTTGTAGCGCGGCTTATGCTCCTTGATGAGATTATTCTCGAGCATCAGCGCCTCGAGCTCCGAGTCGACGACGATGTACTCGAAGCGCTCCACCAGATGCACCATCTGCTGGATCTTCACGGATTTCTTATAGGATTTCTGGAAGTACTGCTTGACGCGGTTTTTCAGCACCTTCGCCTTGCCGACATAGATGATCTCATCCTTCGGGCCGTGCATGATATAGACGCCCGGGAGCGCCGGCAGCTTCTGGAGCTCCTCACCGATATTAAATTTCGTATTGTCTCTCATCGCTTTCTGTGCCTCGCCGCTTCGGGGCCAATGTCTGCATCCGGCACGTATGTACCGATCCTTACTGTTTTTTCTCTTCTTCAGATGTGAAAAACCGGCAGACCCGCCCAGCGGGCCCACCGGCCATGTTTCTATCGTTTATGAAATACGCTGTGTCGTGGATTCAGCTCACTTTACAACGAAGTTCAGGATCTTTCCAGGAACGAAGATCACCTTCACGATGTTCTTGCCCTCGAAGTACTTGTTCACCTGCTCGTTCGCCTTTGCAGCGGCGACCGCGTCATCCTGCGTCGCCTCTGCCGGAATGTCGATGTTGCCACGCACCTTACCGTTGATCTGGACACCCATGTTGATGACGGCATCCTTCGTCTTCGCCTCGTCGTACTCCGGCCATGCGCTCAGGGTCAGGAGGCCCTCGCCGCCGACGTTCTCATAGATTTCCTCTGTGAGATGCGGTGCAAACGGATGGAGGAGCTTGATGAAGGTGATGAGGTCATCACGGGTGATCGCACCGGCCTTCGTGTAGTCGTTGATGAGGGTCATCAGCGCAGCGATCGCGGTGTTGAACTTCATACGCTCGATATCCTCGGAGACCTTCTTGATGGTCTTGTGGGTCTTCGACTCGAGGCTCGGATCCTCCTTCTCGAGGGTCGCGATGTCGGTGAGGCCAGCGACACGATCCAGGAAACGCTTCACGCCACGTACACCCTCCTCGCTCCATGGCGCAGCGGCGGTGTAGTCACTCATGAAGAGCACATAGGTACGAAGGGTATCCGCACCGTAGAGGTCCACGATGTTCAGCGGGTCGATGACATTGCCCTTTGACTTCGACATCTTCTCGCCATCCGGACCGAGGATGAGGCCCTGGTAGGTACGCTTCGCATATGGCTCCGGTGTCGGCACCTCCTTGATGTCATAGAGGAACTGATGCCAGAATCTCGAGTACAGAAGGTGACGCGTTACGTGCTCCATACCACCGTTGTAGTGGTCAACCGGCATCCAGTACTTGAGCTTATCCGGATCCGCGAAGGCCTTATCGTTGTTCGGATCGCAGAAACGGAGGAAGTACCAGGAGGAACCGGCCCACTGTGGCATGGTATCGGTCTCGCGCTTCGCCGCACCGCCGCACTTCGGACAGGTGCAGTTTACGAAGCTGTCAATCTTCGCCAGCGGGGACTGTCCATCGGTACCCGGCTCGAAGTTCTCGACATCCGGAAGGGTCAGCGGAAGCTCCTCCTCCGGAACAGTAACCGTACCACAGTTCGGGCAGTGAATGAGCGGAATCGGCTCACCCCAGTAACGCTGACGGTTGAACGCCCAGTCCTTCATCTTATACTGTACACCCTCGTGACCGATGCCACGCTCGGTGAGGACCTCCAGCATCTTATGGATGGAATCCTTCTTGTTGGTGAAGCCATCGAGGAAGCCGGAGTTCACCATCTCGCCGTCGCCGGTGTAGGCCTCCTTCGAGATATCGCCACCCTTGATGACCTCGACGATATCGACGCCGAACTTCTTTGCGAAGTCGTAGTCACGCTGATCGTGTGCCGGAACAGCCATGATCGCGCCGGTACCGTAGCCCATCATGACATAGTCGGCGATGAAGATCGGGATCTGCTTGCCGGTGATCGGGTTGATCGCGGACAGTCCCTCGATGCGTACGCCGGTTTTCTCCTTCACGAGCTGTGTACGCTGGAACTCGGTCTTCTTCGCAGCCTCCTCACGGTAGTTCATGACCGCATCCCAGTTCGTGATCTGGTCCTTATACTTATCGAGTGTCGGATGCTCCGGAGCGACGACCATGAAGGTAACGCCGTAGAGGGTATCACAACGGGTGGTATAGATCTCGAGCTTGTCGTCGACGGCCTTTCCTGCCTGATCGGCGAGCTCGAAGTTGACGAACGCACCGGTGCTGCGGCCGATCCAGGAAACCTGCTGCTGCTTGATGGACTCCGGATAATCGACATCATCGAGTCCCTTCAGGAGACGGTCTGCATACTGGGTGATGCGGAGATACCATACGTCCTTCGAAAGCTGTACGACATCGCTGTGGCAGATGTCGCACTTGCCGCCCTGGGAGTCCTCGTTCGAGAGCACGACCTTGCAGTGCGGGCAGTAGTTGACGAGGGTCTTCGCACGGAATACGAGATTATGCTCATAGAGCTTCTCAAAGATCCACTGGGTCCACTTATAGTAATCCTCGTGGGAGGTTGCGATCTCGCGGCTCCAGTCGAAGGAGAAGCCGACCTTCTCCATCTGATCCTTGAAGTGCTGGATGTTCTTCTCCGTGATGATGTGCGGGTGGGTGTTGGTCTTGATGGCGTAGTTCTCTGCCGGCAGTCCGAAGGAGTCGAAGCCCATCGGGAAGAGGACGTTGTAGCCCTGCATTCTGCGCTTACGTGAGAGCACCTCGACGGAGGAGTATGCCTTGATATGACCGACGTGCATGCCGGCACCCGACGGGTATGGGAACTCGACGAGTCCGTACCACTTCGGCTTCTCGCTGAAGTCTACCGCCTTGAAGGCCTGGGCCTCTTCCCACTTCGCCTGCCACTTCGGTTCGATCTTTTTAAAATTATACTTCATAATCTGTATCCCCTTGTGATTCAGTTTTTTATGATTATTCAACAAACTCTGATTATAACAGAAACTTCGGCCGCTTGAAAGAGCTCTTTTATAACGTATCATCATATCAATGATAATCTGAGTCGGAGTTCCCGGAGGACAGCCATCAGAAACCATACGGAGAGGTCGTGAAGAATCAAAATCCCATCCCTTAGAAGTACTTGGTGTATCTCTCCTTGGAACCCTCTGTCAATGCTGAGTTTTTCTCAAAAAACTCAGCTATTGCAGAGGGCCTAGTACTTCTTAGGGATGGGATTTTAGAGTCTTCCGAGCTCGGAGTACTGTGTTTCCGAGGGCTGCCCTCCGGGGACTCCGGCTCTGTTCAGCCTTCGGAAGACTCGGCAGCCGTCTCAACCGCGTTTGCGGCGTCTTCCTTTGACTGGGCGATGGATTCGAGGGCGGCGGCGCGGCTGGCGGCTTCGCTTTCCTCTGCGGCGCGGCTCTGGTCGACGGCGGCCTGGGCGTCAGCGATACGCTTCGCCTGTATCTGCTGGTCTTCCTGAGCGGCCTGTTCGTCACTCAGGTAGGCGCTCCAGTCGTACTCGTTGCTGGCGTTCCAGATGATCCACTCATCATAGCCGGCGTCGTAGACTGCCTGGATCTGCTGGCGGATCTCCTCAGCACCATAGTGCTTGAAGCTCTTCAGCCAGCTGGCGGTGAAGCCCTGAAGCCACGGGCGCACGATCGCCTGATGGACGCCGTCGGTATAGTCGAGGGCGAGGTCCTTTCTGGAGGCATTGCACGCGCCGAGGATGGCCTTATATGGTTCGAGATCCGGGACCTCAAGACCGAAATTTCCGTTTCCATAGTGGGATGGGTAGATCATCGGACACATATAATCGACCGCACCGGCCATCACCGGGTAGTCCTGTCCGACAGAGACGGTATCGACGTAGGAGCCGATGATGGTTCCGAAGACGTCGGTAGACATAAATACATTTTTCGCCGCGAGGCGATCGGAGGCGAAGCGGACGAACTCGGTGATGATGTCCGTCTTATCCATGCCCTGGGTTTCTTCCTCCGGGTAGACGACGTCGTTCATGCCGCGTTCCGTACAGAAGCGGACGTAGTCGAACTGGATCTCGTCGAAGCCGGCGTCGGCACACTGCTCTGCGACCTGGACCTTATATTCCCAGGCGTCGCGGTTATACGGGTCGACCCAGGCCATGCCGGAATTATCGGTGAACACGCTGCCGTCGGCGTTATGGTTCATCCACTCCGGCTTCACGGTCGCGAGGTAGGGGTCACGGAAGGTGACGATGCGGGCGATGGTGTAGATGCCATGCTCCTTCAGCGTCTTCATCAGGGACGGGAGGTCCGGGATGGTGTCTTCCTGAGATCCGATCTCGTCGATCAGCGGAGAGGACATCCGGTACTCGATGTGGCCTTTATCGCCGAGGATATCGATCACGACGGCGTTCAGCTCGGTCTCATCGATGTGCTCGATGATGTCCTGCATGCGCGAGGAACCGGCAGTGACTGCCGTAAGGTAGATTCCCTTGACGCGCGTTGCTGTTTTCTGTGGAAGCTTTTTCGTCCAGACTGCCGCTTCTTCTGCGGCGAGACTTTCTGCCTCTTTCATACTCTCCTTCTGTGCCAGGGATTCGGCGAATCGCGACTCCTCTTCGGATTCGGATTCATATTCCCGGAGCTCGTCGGATTTATTCACGTTATAGACCAGCGGGTTCTGCCGCTGACATCCGAGGAGCAGGACACAAAGGATGAGCAGGATGCTACTTAGCTTTTTCATATAAAACCTCAACGTTTCGCTCAAACTTTTGGGTTATTATACCACTTTCTCGGGAAACGGCAAATTTTTAGGGCTTCCGGCCCCCATTTTGGCGTTTTTTCGTTGAATTTCCGTGGTCAGGGGGCCGGAGGGCCGGCAACAGAAGCACAGTACTGCGATGCCGGTTCAATCTAAGCCGGGAACCCAAAGCGGCACTAGGCCCTCCGCAATCACTGAGTTTTCTTTATGAAAACTCAGCGTTGCAGAGGGTGCTAAGGAAAATAGTACCAAGTGCCGCTAAGGGAACCCGGCTTGATTTCACACGGCCTCTCCGTATGGCTTCTGTTGTCGGCCCTCCGGTACCTCTGTCCGAAATTCACGAAATAAAAACCGAAGTCCGCTGGGACTTCGGTTTATTATTTCGTCTATTACTCCAGAGAAGCGGCGACGGCGTCTGCGAGGGCGTCGAGGGCGTCTGCGCTGAAGGAGGCGGACTTGATGGTGAGGGTGTCACCGATATACTCGCAGTTCTTCAGGGTGTCGAACTCAGCCTTCAGGAGCTTGCCGGAGGTCGGTGCCCAGGTACCGTTTTCGATGATGGAGATTTTCTTGTTCTGGACGCTCAGGGCCTTCATGTCGGCGACGAGGTTTTCCATCTTCGGGAAGAGTCCGTTGTTGTAGGTGGTCGCACCGAAGACGAGGTTCGTCACGCGGAAGCACTCGGCGATCATCACGGAGACGTCGGTCTTCGATACGTCGTAGGCCTTGATGTTCTTCACGCCACGTGCGGCAAGCTTCATGGTGAAGGCATTGATCACGGACTCGGTGTTGCCATAGATCGAGTTGTAGAAGACAGCGACGGCCTTCTCTTCTGCCTCGTAGCGAGACCAATGGTCATAGAGCTTCAGGATGAAGCTGAGGTCCTCACGCCAAATCGGTCCGTGCAGCGGGCAGAGCATCCGGATATCGATGCCGGCTGCCTTCTTGAGAACATTCTGTACCTGCATGCCGTACTTGCCGACGATGTTTGCGTAGTAGCGGCGGGCATCATCGACGAAGTCCTGTGCCTTATAATCGAGCTCGTCGGCGAAGATATTGCCGTTGTTCGTGCCGAATACACCGAAGGCGTCGGCGGAGAACAGGATACCCTCCGTCACATCATAGGTGAACATAACCTCCGGCCAGTGTACCATCGGTGCCATCACGAAGCTGAGCTGGTGCTTACCGAGGGAAAGGGTATCGCCTTCCTTCACGACGAGCTTCCGCTCCTCCGGGATCGTCAGCGCGAAGAACTGGGTGATCATCTGGAAGGTTTTTGCATTGCCCACGACCGTCGCCTGCGGGTACTTCTCGAGTGCCTCGGCGATGAGTGCACAGTGATCCGGCTCCATGTGGTTCACGATGAGATAGTCGAGTGTACGGCCATCGAGCGCCACCGCAACGTTCTCGAAGAACTGCTGCGATACGGTCGCATCCGCAGTATCGAGGAGCGCGGTCTTCTCGTCCCGGATCACGTAGGCGTTATAGGTCACGCCGCGATCCAGCGGGAAAATGTTCTCAAACAGATGCAGGCGACGATCCTCGACACCAACATAAACAACGTCATCTGTAATATTGCGAATAGAATACATGATAGTCTCTCCTTTTTCCTACACGGATGTCCATCTCTGTCGACGGGCACTTCGGGCAATGTCTACATCAGGATGCGTCCGACGCAACGACATCTTCGATCGAATGCGTATCGCTCACTCAACCTGTAGACGCAAATTAAGAATCTTTATCAGTTTCATAATGTAACACGTTTTTCAATGCTTGTCCATACTTCAGATTGCCTTTTTCAGCATGCAGGGGTCGCGAAACTGCCCGTACGCTCTTCAAGCGCGAATCCGATCCATCTGCATTCACTTTACAGTAAAAGAAAAGCCCAGAGCTTCCGCTCCGGGCTTCTATCTTCTATTCGGTGGAGATTAGTCCTCAACCTTTACGATCTCACGCTTGTTGTAAGATCCGCAAGCCTTGCAGACTCTGTGAGGCATAACAAGAGCACCACACTTAGAACACTTAACAAGGTTCATCTTTCCCATCTTCCAGTTCGCTCTTCTAGAATCTCTGCGAGCCTTGGATGAATGATTCTTAGGACAAATTGACATATTTACACCTCCTTCGTCATACCGGGTAATTATATCCATACGGCTTTTTTATGTCAAGCAAAAACCGGGAAGGTTTTTACGATTGCACACTCGAGTTAGGATACTACGAGATGCGATGAAATGCAAGTGGAAATTTCAGAAATTTCACCGTCCCTCCGGGGACCCGGGCCGAAATTTACCACTTAATAAGGGCCCGGATTTCATCCAGGCCCTCGAAAAAGCGAATCTGAATACTTAAATTACTGAGCCTCTACGAGACGAAGTGTGTCTCTTGCGATGGCGAGCTCCTCGTTGGTCGGGATCAGGAAGATCTTTACCTTCGAATCGTCTGCAGAGATCAGAGCCTCCTTACCGCGTACGTTGTTGCGCTCCGGATCGATCTTTGCGCCGAGGAAGCCGAGGTACTGCTCTACGATGAGCTGACGGGAAAGCTTGTCGTTCTCACCGACACCAGCGGTGAAGGCGATGGCATCTACACCGTTCATGGCTGCTGTGTATGCACCGATGTACTTCGCTACTCTGTAACGGAAAGCATCGAGTGCAACCTCTGCCATGTGGTTGCCTTCCTTCGCTGCGTTCTCAACATCACGGAAGTCAGAGGACACACCGCCGGAAAGGCCGAGTACACCGGACTTCTTGTTGAGGATGTTCAGAACCTCATCCACGGTCTTGTTCTCGTGGTTGCAGATGAACTGAACGACAGCCGGATCGATATCGCCGGAACGGGTACCCATGATCAGGCCCTCAAGAGGGGTAAGACCCATGGAGGTATCTACGCCCTTGCCGCCGATGGAAGCAGAAACGGATGCACCGTTGCCGAGGTGGCATACGATCACCTTTGCCTTCTCCGGATCGAGGCCGCCGAACTTGATGGTCTCCTTGGATACGAATGCATGGGATGTACCGTGGAAGCCGTAACGACGGATGCCGTACTTCTCATAGTACTCGGTCGGGATTGCGTAGTAGTAAGCCTTCTCCGGAAGGGACATACCAAAGGTAGTATCGAACACCGCTACGTTTGGCTTGCCCGGAACGACCTTCTCGCATGCTTCGATACCCATGAGGTTTGCAGGGTTGTGCAGAGGGCCGAGATCGAAGCAGGAACGAACGATGTCCTTTACTCTCTGATCAACGATGCAGGACTCTGTGATCTGGGTGCCGGCATGAAGTACACGGTGGCCGATCGCACCGATCTCATCAACGGTCTTTACAACACCGTGCTCTGCATCGGTGAGTGCATCAAATACCAGCTTTACAGCAACGCTGTGATCTGGCATCGGGGACTCAAGAACGAAATCCTCCTTGCCCGGCACCTTATGTGTGAGCTTGCTGCCCTCGATGGCGATACGCTCGCAGAGGCCCTTTGCAAGAACAGACTCATTCTCCATATCGATGAGCTGATACTTGAGGGATGATGAACCACAGTTCAGAACAAGAATTTTCATGGGTAGTACTCTCCTAAAAATGTATAATGATGATCTGCCGGTGCCTGGTGCTGCACCGTAGACACACGGCAGATCATGGGAATCATATCTTATCGACGATCGATGATGGATTATGCGTTCTGAGCCTGAACAGCGGTCATCGCAACGACGCCGACGATATCATCTGCGAAGCAGCCACGGCTGAGGTCGTTTACCGGCATGCTGAGACCCTGGAGAACAGGACCGTACGCACCAGCGTGAGCAAGTCTCTGAACCAGCTTATAGCCGATGTTACCAGCCTCGAGAGATGGGAATACAAGTACGTTCGCATGGCCTGCAACCTTGCTGCCCGGAGCCTTGAGCTCTGCTACAGAAGGAACAAGTGCGGCATCGAGCTGAAGCTCACCGTCGAGGGCGATCTCCGGATGCTGCTCGTTTGCGATCTTGACAGCCTCTGCTACCTTGGTTACATCATCATGCTTTGCAGAACCCTTGGAGGAGTAGGAAAGCATCGCAACCTTCGGCTCACGACCGACGAAGGACTGGAAGGACTGTGCAGAGAGGTAAGCGATCTCCGCAAGCTTCTCGGAATCGAAATCGGTATTTACAGCGCAGTCAGCGAATACGAAGAGGCCGTTGCCATCGATCTGCTCACCGAACTCACAGTTCGGAACTTCCATGAGGAAGAAACCGGAAACGGACTTGATGCCCGGCTTGGTCTTCAGAAGCTGAAGTGCCGGACGGATGGTGTTACCCGTGGAGTGGCAGGCACCGGAAACGGCACCGTCTGCGTCACCGCACTTACACATAAGGCATGCATAGTACATGTAATCCTTCGTCATCTGCTCCTCTGCCTGCTCCGGGGTGAGGCCCTTCTTCGCACGAAGCTCGACGAACTTGTCGATGTACTTCTGACGGTTCGGATCTGTAAACGGATCAACGATGGTTGCACCAGTGAGGTCATAGCCTGCACCGTTCTTCTCAATCTCCTCCGGAGTACCGATGATCACGAGGTTCGCGATGCCCTCCTTTAAGATCTTCTCAGCAGCCTCAAATGTTCTCTTATCCATGGACTCTGGAAGAACGATGGTCTTCTTATCTGCCTTTGCCTTCGCCTTGATTGTGTCAATAAATGCCATTTCAGATTTCTCCTCTCAATGTTATTTATACTATTTCACCAGTGGAAACCACTGATTAATTCATGATGGTACGCACGCATGGACCGCGTGTATACAATTTGACATTGCTATTATACTCGATAAAAAGCGCTCTGCAATGCATGAGGAGCGCTTTTCGTGCACAAAATCACGGACATTCTGACAAGTTCATAACGAACCCGTTCTGCTGTCTCGTCCGCAGCTTTCCATTGGGCCAATGTCTCGATACGGAACGTTCATGGCGTATGCGTACGAAGTCTTCCCGCCGGCCCGGTCGGCCGCGTTTCAGTACTTCTCGAAGCGATCGAGGTCGACCACCATGATCGTCGCGCCGCCGATCTCGACCGGCATCGGCATCGTGGTGTAGGTGCCCATGGAGGTGCCAGAAACATACGGCATATTCACCGTGATCTTCTGGCGCTTGCCGCACTGCTTCTTGATGAGCTCGATACACTCGTCGACCTTATCATCCTGGGTTGCGATCATCAGCGTCGAGTTTCCCTTCCGAAGGAATCCACCCGTCGATGCCAGCTTCGTCACCTGGAAGTGGTCCTTATTCAGCGCATCCATCACATCGTCTTCATTATCGTTACGAACAATCGCATAAATCAGTTTCATACTGTACCTCTTTTCTGGCCTGCATAGCACGTATTTTGCCTTTTATTTTATCATAGCCGGACGGCGTTTTCCACAAAACAAATGGGTTTCGTCGCGGATGAATTAAAGCAGGGGAGCCGGAGGGCCGGCTGCGTTTTAGTCGATTACCATGAAGCGCCGAGTGAATTCATTTTCCGGGCGCGTCTCGCTGTTATATGGGTGGTAGATCAGCTGGTACAGGTCGGCGGCGTAGAGGTCGCTTCGGAACATGTGCTCGGCGTGGCCGGCACGAATGCTCATGAGGAGGTCCTCCGGGCTTTCGATGGTCTGTCGCCGGAGGGCATCGAGGGTGCGCTGGTAGCGCGCCGGGGAGGTGACGGCGGTGGTGGCGATGGCCGAAAGCAGCTCCTTCGCCTCCTTCCGCACGCCGAGGACGCGCACCTCTCCGAAGTAGGCTCCGCGGAGGGCGGCGTGGTCCTTCCGCTGGATATCGAGGAGGATATGCAGCAGGGCCCGGGAAATGCGGCTGTAGGTGTAGTTCCGTGACTTCACGGCCGCGATGCGTTCGCGGAAGCTCATCCGCTCGCGCGCCTGCTTACGGAGCGCGTCGGCAATCTCACGCGATACGTCGAGGTAATCACAGAGCACGGAATGCTCTTCCGGCGCCGCGCTGTCAAGGTACACGAGCTGCAGCAGACGGTAGCTCAGCATGTCGCTCAGCATGTCGAGCGTCGCGTAGCCCGCATGACCATCCGCATGAATATCACCCTGTAATAATGCGTCACGAATCGAATGTGCACTTGGCAGACTCAGTTTTCGGCGAATGCAGGCGATCCCGAAGCAGTCACCCTGCCGCTTCACGGCTTTGATATATTCAAGCCCGAGCACATCGTTTGACTGGAGTTCGAATGAGCTTGTGCTCTCGAGCATCGTCTCGAAGACCTCCTCGTCATCACCAGAGAGGACGAGCTTCATCGCTTCTGCCCGCGCCTTCGGATAACTCATGCCGGAGGCCACACCGTCGCGGACGACAGCATTGAACTTCGCATGGGCGGTGGAGCCGGTGGAGAGCTCGAGGGCGGCCATCTGCTGCAGCCTGTCTCTTATACACATCTCCGAGCCCCACGAGACTAA
>CALAOB010000092.1 GCA_937927445.1 uncultured Oribacterium sp.
AAGTAAGTTCCATCTTTGGAAGAAGAGGGGTGGAAGTTAGTTTGACAAGTCACTTGCCCTCCCCACTTCTCCCTACCCTATAATTTTAATAACCATCTCTACGATTATTTGGTATAATAAAATAAGGACTGTCTAAATATATTTGCTTCGCATCCCGCGAAGCGCACTGAACAAGGCATATTTATGATTTGTACAAACTGTGGAAAAGAAATACAGGATGGCGCGTCGTTCTGCCCTTACTGCGGAGCGCTGTTTGCTGACGGCTTAGTCCGGATCCATTACGAGGCCCAGCTCGAGAGTTCGGCCGAGACGCTTCCGGTCTACAACGCGGAAACTGTGCGCGCGGCCTGGGACCGTCAGAAGGCGACCCTCGGCGACGACCTTTCGGCGAAGCTCGATCATATGGCGGAGACCCCGTCGGCCAATGCAGTCGACCTCAACGCAGATGGCACTGCCTCTACGCTCGCTGCAGGCGCTGTGTCGTCGGCCAATGCAGGCGCTCTCAACGCGGATGGCGCTGCCTCAACGCTCACTGCAGACACTGTGTCGTCGGCCAATGCAGTCGACCTCGGCACGGATGGCGCAGCGGCAGACCGTGGCGTGATGCAGGACGGTGAGCCTGCGCCAGAAGGCGATGCTGAAGGTACTGCGAACACCCATGCCCGTGAGGATATGGATGCGGATTTCGACACCGACTTCGGTGATTCCTTCGGAGATCGTGACGATGCTTCGGCGAAAACGGCTGCCGTAGATTCATCTTCAGAAGATGAGGACTACGATCCGGCGGCGGAAGATGAAGCGATCCTGGATGAGTTTTACAAAAAGGCACTTCGTTTCGAGGCGGAGGAGCGTCGCCGCCGTGAGGAAGAAGAACGCAAGGCCCGCGAGGAAGCCGAGGCGAGAGCCGAAGCCGAGCGGAAGGCGCGCGAAGAAGCCGAACGCATCGCCCGCGAAGAAGCTGCGGCGAGAGCCGAAGCGGAGCGTCTCGCGCGTGAAGAAGCGGAGCGCAAGGCTCGTGAAGAGGCAGAAGCGAGAGCGGAAGCCGAGCGTCTCGCCCGTGAGGAGGCGGAGCGCAAGGCCCGTGAAGAGGAAGAGGCGAGAGCCGAGGCTGAGCGCAAGGCGCAGGAAGAAGCCGAAGCCCAGGCGAAGAAGGACGCAGAACGCGCCGAACTCGAAGAAGCGATGAAGCAGGAGCTCCTCAACCTCGCCTCCCATAAAACCCTCGGCACCCACATGTTCGACGAGGACGAGGAAGAAGAGGCAGAAGAGGCAACGACAGAAGAAGTTGCTGAGGAGACTGAAACTGTAGAAGAAATCAAAGAGGAAACTGAAGCCTCTGAGAAAACTGAAACTGTGGAAGATACAGCAGAGGCTATCGAAGAGAAAACTACGGATGTAGAAACTGAGGATACATCTGAAGACTCGACAGAAGAGACAGAAGTCGCAGAAGAGTCAGAGACTTCAGAGACGACGGAAGCTGTAGAAGAGACAGAAGATGCTTCTGCCGAAGAAGAATCTGCTGAAGAAACAGAAACTTCCGAGGATACTGAAACTGTAGAAGAAGTAGCTGAAGTTTCGGCTGAGGACACGGAAGTAGCGGAGAATGTCGAGGAAACATCTGCAGAAAACACAGCAGAATCCGACGAATCCATCAAAGAGGAAGCTGCCGAAGAAGAGACTTCCGAAGCAACCGAATCTTCCGATGAGGCTGATCCAGTAGAAGAAGAGGAAGCTTCCACTGAGGAAACAACGGACGAAACTGCAGAATCTGAAGAAACAGAAGCAGTAGAGGAAACCGAAGAAACTTCCGAGGAGGAATCAACCGAAGAAACCGACGACGATTCTGAGACCGAGACCGCAGAGGTAATTCAGATTGCGGATCATTTACCGGACGATGCAGCGGAAGAGTCCGAGGACGACTCCGATGACGATAATATCGACGACGAAGATGAGTTCGAAGATTCTGAAGATGATCTCGATTCTGACGAGGATGATGAGTCCTTCGATTCCGATGACTCTGCTGACGATTCCGACGACCTCGAAGCTGACGACTCTGATGACGACGATTCCGATGACCTCGAAGCTGACGACTCAGAGGAAGACTCCGGCACCACCGCCGAGGATTCCGACGCTGACACCAGCGAGCACACCGCCACCATCACTCCGCTCAACGATTTCGATCGTGTCGACCAGATGCTGGGCGTGAGCGACACTACCGCTGCCGATACTTCCGCAGCACGCGTTCGTGACCCGAAGCTGCTCGTGAAGGTCGCGGTCGCAGTGATTGCAGTCGTGGCTGTAGCATTGGCGGGATGGTACCAGATGCCAGCCACGAAGGAAAGCCGGATCCGCAGACAGGCGGAGAAGGCATACGCCGCCGCCGACTACACGAGCGCGGCAGCAGCCTACCAGCAGCTGTTCGGCTACGGTGTGCAGAGTGAGGACATCTACCTCCACGCCGCCGACGCCTACGCAGACGCCGGACACCACGCCGAGGCTGTGGCGCTCCTAAAGAACAGCCTCGCGGACTACCCGGACAGCAGCGCGCTGAAGGACGAGCTCGAGGCGCTGGACCCGACCGTTCACTTCGACCCGGAGGGCGGCGACTTCACCGATCCGGTCAGCGTGAAGCTGAGCACCGACGCCGGCGATCCGATTCGCTACACGATCCAGCGGGACGGCGACAGCGCGAAGCCGGAGACGATCGAGTACGCCACCCCGGCGGAGCTCAGCTACAGCGGTCGCTACACCCTGACCGCCCACGCGATCGCGCGGGACGGCGAGGCGGGCAGCAGCTTCACCCAGAGCTACGAAATCAAACTCGACCCGGACAAGTACCGGCTGAACGACTGGCATGAAACCGCCGACGGCGTGCAGTACCTCGGCGAGGATGGCCGCTTCGTGACCGGCTGGCAGACGATCGACGACCAGAAGTATTACTTCGACGAGGAGGGCTACCGCGCAACCGGACTCACCGAGATCGACCGCGATACCTACTTCTTCGACGCGGATGGCGTGATGCAGACCGGCTGGCAGCAGTCGGACGACGACTGGTACTTCTTCGATGAGACCGGTCGCATGCTCACTGACGTCTGGATCGAGGATACCTACTACGTCGGCGCCGACGGCAGGATGCTGAAGGACACCACGACCCCGGACGGCATCGCGGTGGACGCGAACGGTCGCAAGGCCTCCGATCTCGTGACCCTGTTCCAGCAGCACCCGAAGGCGATGGTGGTCATCCAGACCGCCGACCGCAAGAAGGAGGGCGACTACTCGACCTTCGCGGCGAAGGCATACGAGTCGCACAGCTCCGACACACCGGAGGGCGACAGCGTCGACGTCACCGTGAAGATCAGTAACCGCGCATGGATGCACTACATCGATAAGAAGCTTCCGGACGCGCTGGTCACCGACGCCTACCACTTCCTGCCGCACATCGGCATCCTGAACCCGACCTTCGACGACGACGGCGTCATCACGAAGTTCGATTTCATCCTGGGCAGCCAGGGATAATTAAGGAGATTTTATGAATAACACATTTGCATTCAACCACTTTAACTTTAACGTCAAGGATCTCGACCGCTCCCTCAAGTTCTATAAGGAAGCCTTCGGGCTCGAGCCGGTCGAGGTCAAGGACCGCCCGAACTTCACCCTCGCCTTCCTCGGCGACAACACCACGAGCTTCCGTCTGGAGCTCACCTACCTGAAGGATCGCACCGAGGCCTATGACCTCGGCGAGCAGGAGTTCCATCTCGCACTCCGTACCCCGAACATCAAGGAAGCGCACGACCTTCACACGAAGATGGGCTGCGTCTGCTTCGAGAACGCCCCGATGGGCATCTACTTCGTCGAGGATCCGGACGGCTACTGGATCGAGGTGATCCCGGACCGCACGAAGCCACAGTCCTGGCCGGAAGAAGCATAAGGTAAGCATTGGCCCTGTCCCGCGCACGAAACGCGCCGGCAGCGGACCCCGTCCCGCCCACGCGGACGGCAGCACAGACAGAACCTAAATACAGGGGCCCTGCCCCACGAAGAGCCGGACGCAGGTCCGGCTCGTTTGCATCAGGGAACATCCCAGAAGAAGGTGAACCATGGATTTATTTGAATATATGGCCGAGAAGCAGAAGGAGTCCGACGCGCCGCTGGCCTCCCGCATGCGCCCGGAGACCCTCGACGAAATCGTCGGCCAGGAGCAGATGATCGCCCCGGGCACCCTGCTCTACCGCGCGATCAAGGCCGACAAGCTCGGCTCCCTCATCTTTTACGGCCCGCCGGGCACCGGCAAGACGACCCTCGCGCAGGTCATCGCGCACACCACGAAGGCCGACTTCGAGCAGGTGAACGCCACCATCGCCGGCAAGAAGGACCTCGAGGAGGTCATCGCCCGCGCGAAGCAGAACCACGGCGGCTACGGCCGGAAGACCATCCTCTTCATCGATGAGATCCACCGTTTCAACAAGGCGCAGCAGGACTACCTCCTCCCGTTCGTCGAGGACGGCACCGTGATCCTTATCGGCGCGACCACCGAGAACCCGTACTTCGAGGTCAACGGCGCGCTGATCTCCCGCTCCCGCATCTTCGAGCTGAAGCCGCTCTCCCGCGAGAACATCGCGACCCTCATCGACCGCGCCCTCACGGACACGCGGAAAGGCGTCGGCTCCTTCCACGCCTGGATCGACGACGACGCGCGTGAATTCCTCGCGGATACTGCAAACGGCGACGCCCGCGCAGCGCTCAATGCCATCGAGCTCGCCGTTCTCACCACGGACCGCGACCCGGACGGACGCATTCACATCACCCTCGACGTCGCCTCCGAGTGCATCCAGAAGCGCGCCGTGCGCTACGACAAGGACGGCGATAACCACTACGACACCGTGAGCGCCTTCATCAAGTCCATGCGCGGCTCCGACCCGGACGCCGCCGTCTACTACCTGGCTCGCATGCTCTCCGCCGGCGAGGACATCAAGTTCATCGCCCGCCGCATCGTGATCTGCGCCTCCGAGGACGTGGGCAATGCAGACCCCATGGCTGCGGTGGTTGCGACCAACGCTTTCCTGGCCGTGGAACGTGTCGGTATGCCGGAATCCCAGATCATCCTGGCCCAGGCCGCGACCTACGTCGCCTCTGCACCGAAGTCGAACGCCTGCTCCGCCGCGATCTTCGAGGCCATGCAGGAGGTTCAGCACTCCGGCAACCTCCCGATCCCATCCTACCTGCAGGACGCCCACTACAAGGCCAGCAGCAAGCTGAACCGCGGCGTCGGCTACAAGTACCCGCACGACTACCCGGGCAACTGGGTCGAGCAGCAGTACCTCCCGGACGGCGTGAAAGACATGGAGTTCTACCACTACCCGCATCGGCATAAAAGAAACACCGAACTTGAGATTTCCGAAAAGCAGGTTGCAGAAGGAAAAACGCGCCCGGCAAAAGAGGCACTGGCGGAGCTCAGGGAGAAATATGACTTATAAGCCTGAATTACCGGCTTTTTCCACATCCACAGATTTACGAACGAAACGAGCCCTACCTCTTCTGAGGTAGGGCTCGATGTTTCATATAGATTATTTTCTGTTTTCAGCTTATTCTACGACGGTGATGCTGTCGGCGGTTGCGACACGCATGCGGAGGGAGTCCACGAAACTGAGCTTGACCTTCTTGCCGACCGCTGCGGTGGCGTCGGAGAGGAGCTGGTCGTCGCCGCTGACGCTGAACTTGAACTCGGTGGCGTCGTCACACTGAAGGTAAACGACGTCGTCCTCGAGTTTCGTGAGGGTGCCCTGTACAGCGATGACGTCAGAGGCTGCGTCGTCCATCATCTCGTCGGTCAGGACGCGGAAGCAGGTGGCGTTGTCTGCGCCGAGCTCGCCAATGTAGAGGATCTGTGCGTATGTACCGACCGCCGGCTCACCGATATCGAAACCGTAGCTTGCGCGCTTGAAGGAATACTCAGTGCCGTCCTGCGGACCATCCTCTTCGTTTCTGCCTTCCTCCTCACGTACCGTGATGGTGTCGTCGGTTACTGCGGTGATCTCGCCGTACACCTGCGTGTTCTCGGAGAAGTCGGAGTTGGTGTTCTCGTAAGGCACATCCATCTGAACCTCTGTGGCCTTCATGCCATCTGTCGGATCGCCTTCACCGCTGTAGTAGATGTCGACCTCGTCGCCCGGCATCCAGCTCCATGCCGGATTCGTGTGTGCCTCTGAGATATCGACATTGATGCTGCTGCCGTCATCGAGCTCGACGGTCAGCTGATTACCGTCAGCCTTCTGGACGATCGCGTAGAAATCGCTCATGTCATCGGTCGCGATCGTACCCTCGACCGCATCCGTCTTCGCATCGCCATCCTTCTTGCCGCCGCATCCGGCAAGCGCCAGTGCCATCATCGCCATCAGCAGTGTGTATGTAAATTTCTTCTTCATGTAGTTCTCCTTTGGTCATACCGTAAATCTATATCCCTGTTGTGAAGCCTGACACACGCTTATCCCCACGCGCCTCACTGCGCTTCCGCAGCCAGACAGCCGACGATAAAAATCAGGCGAACTATAAGATACCACGCCGAAGCGAACAGTTCCATTTCTTTCCTCTTAAGGCTTTATTAAAATTCCGTTCGTACTTCGTTCGATTCGCAAGGATGCACTATTTATAATAGGAAGCTGTGTCTCTTTTGTGAATTTTAAAAGAGCCTGCGATCGACAAAAATCCTGCCCCCGGGACCAGACGCAACCCTGTTTTCTACAT
>CALAOB010000093.1 GCA_937927445.1 uncultured Oribacterium sp.
AACCGCCGCGTGAACCCGGAGATCCGCACCTTCATCGGCCGCGTATGCAGCGGTGACAAGTTCGTCTCCGACAGCGACACGAAGAACTGGATCATCAAGCACTTCCAGGGCCGCTGCTGTGAGATGGAGGGCGCGGCCATCGCCCAGATCGCATGGCAGAATCACGTCCCGTTTGTCATCATCCGCGCCATCTCCGACAAGGCCGACGACTCCGCCCACGTGGACTACCCGACCTTCGAAAAGCAGGCCATCGAGCACTGCGTGAAGCTCACCGAAGCACTCGTGGCGAGAATCTGAATTTAAAAAGACCGCTCCGACAGACATATCTGTTGGAACGGTCTTTTAATTTCGTGATGATGGTACTGGAAATAAATCCATCCGGCCGGCCTCACTCCTCGATGACTTCGATGCGGAGGTAGTCGAAGCTGATCGGCTCCATGAAGCAGTCTTCGCGGAAAACGGTGACGGACTTCCGCTGGAATTCCCGGATGTTCATGGAAAGCCAGATCGGTACGGCGAGATCCATGTATTCGCAGATTTCCTTCAGCGCGGTGAGCACGCGATCGGTGCGGGACATGCTGTAGTCCTCCTGTCGGGAAACACAGTCCCGAACGATACGTCCGTCCTTATAAATTGTGCCACACATACGAAACATGGGATTCTCCTTTGTAATGTCAACTGACTCGACCGCTCTGGCCGCTGACTGGACCGTTGCTGGTGCACTGCCTGAACTGCTGTAAAAAATCGGGGATGTGAACCGTTCTGAAGCGCCTTCCCGTTTATCACGAAGTAGATAAATGCTATAATAGTTGCAGAACGGAAGAAATTTGTTTTTGCGGTTCTGCGTTCATGGTTTATTCAAATATGGATACTATGATGAAATAAATCTGTAGTTTATTACCTTAATGGAAATAAACCGAAAAGTAAAGACCGTGTGAATCATGAATTCATCGCTTTCAGGAGGACGGAAGATCATGGGACTGGAAATAGAGAATCCACAGCAGTTTTTAGGGGAGGCGAAAATCGCCATCGCTGCTTATCAGAAGGTGAGCGAAAGCCTGAAGTCGCAGCGCGAGCAGGAGAAGCAGCTGTCCGGCGCACTCGATAAGGCGCGGAAGGAGATGCAGGAGAAGATTCAGAAGACGCTGAAGGCGCGCGGGGACGAGATCACGGCGACCTACGATAAGCAGCTGAGTCAGGTCGATGCGCGTCTCAAGAAGGCGCAGGACGAGCGCGAGCATGCCCGTAAGGAGGGTATGAAGGGCCGCATCAAGCGGGAGACCGAACCGCTGGTCACCGAGAACAAGGAGCTGAAGCGTCAGCTGGCCGCGATCCTCAAGAAGGATCACGTGCCGTCGATCTGCAACTCGAGTGTGTTCTACACCCTGTTCCGCCCATCCGGCTTCGCCGAAATCTTCCTCTGTCTGCTGACCTTCGTCGTGTTCTTCGCGGCACTCCCGTTCGGCATCTACTACTTCATTCCGGCGCATAAGATATGGCAGCTGGTACTGATTTACGTCGTAGACATTCTCCTCATCGGCGGGATTTATGTGTCGCTGATGAATGCGACCATCGGGAAGCACTCCGCGGTGATCCGTGACGGTCGGAAGATCAAGAATCAGATCCGCAGCAATCGCCGGAAAATCAAGTCGCTGACGAAGTCCATCCGGACGGATGCGGATGACACGGACTATAATCTGCAGTCGTACGACGATGAGATCGCGAAGGCGCAGCAGGAGCGCAATGATGTCATAAGCCGCAAGCAGGGCGCCCAGAACACCTTCGAAACCGTGACGACGAACATCATCACGGACGAGATCGAGACCGCGGCCCGACCGCAGCTCGAGGAGCTTCAGAAGAACTTCAAGGCTGCCACCGAGCTCCGCCAGCACTTCGAGAATCAGGAAAAGGAGCAGGCGCTGAACCTCTCCCGGACCTACGAGCAGTACCTCGGAAAGGGTCACATGAACGCCCAGGACATCGACCGCATCGCGGAGATGCTCCAGCAGGGCAGCGCGACCTCGATCATCGACGCCGTCGCACAGCTCGAGCATCCGGCACAGTAATGATCATGAAAACAAAAAGACCGTTCCAGCAGCTACAGCTGCCGGAGCGGTCTTTTTCTCACATCTCAATCAGATTAAAATTCACATCTTCGTTTTCGAGGATGCGCTGTTCGCGCGTGTGGCAGGTGAACAGCAGGATCTGTCCGTGGTGGATCTCGGTGATGTACCGGAGGGCGGACGCGAGGCGCTGCTCGTCGTACATCGCGAAGGAGTCGTCGAAGATCAGCGGCAGCCGTGCTTCCACTGCGCCGCTATCACCCTGGATCAGGCGTGCGGCGGCGAGGCGCAGAGCGAGGTAGATCTGATCCATGGTGCCGGAGGAGACGTCCTCGATCGGCACGATCTTCCCCGGGGTATTCATGAAGATGTCGAGGTTCTGGTCAATCCACATCGAGTCGTACACCCCGCCCGTGATGCCCGCAATCAGCTCGCCGGCCTCCTTGTTGAGGTAGTGTCCGAAGCTCGACTGAATCGAGCTCTGCAGCTCCGTCATCGTCTCCGCCGCGAGATTGATCGCATCGATCTCCACCGTGATTGCGTCGTTCTCGTCCAGCGTCCGCTTCAGCATCTCCGCGCGGTTCTTCACATTCGCGAGGTGCTGCAGCTTCCCCTCGAGCTCCGTCTGCTTCTCGTTCTGCTTCTGCAGCTCGACATCGTAGCGCCGCTCATCGTTGCTGAGATTCTGAAGCTCCGCGCTCAGCTCCGCAAGCGCCGTCCGATGCGTCTCAAGCTCCTCCTCGGCACGCGTGAGCTCATCCATGTGCGTCCGAAAGCTCTCCATCGCGTCATCGCTGATCTCTGCGGTGCCGATCTGCTTCGTCAGCATCGCGCTGAGCTCTGCCGCCGTCTCCCGAAGGAAGCCCGTCCTCGCAGCATTGGCGTACAGCCGCCAGACGAAGAGCAGCATGCACAGCACGAGCAGGCCAATGCTTGCGGCGACGAGGATCGTCGCGCTCAGGCCACTTCCCGACACCGCCGCGACGAGGCCCGGCACCTTCTCCGGCGCGAGGTTGAAACGCGCAGCGAAGGCCGGGGATTCGACCGCCGTGATCAGTACCGCAGCGACGCCGCAGAGGATCGTCAGGAGACCGAAGAGAAGCGGGAGGGCGATGCGGATCGCCCGTTCACGCGGCTCCGCACCAATCTGACAGAGGCTGTACAGCGTGTCGGCGTGCTCCTTTGCTTCCTGGATATCGTCGGCGTTGTCGAAGCCGGCCTGCGTGAGCACCGCCTCCTGGGCCGCCGTCTTCTGCAGCAGCTCCTCCCGGCGCGTCTGCCGGTCGACCTGCTCCGTCCGGACCTCCGAACGCAGCGCCTGGTACTTCCGCAGCTGATTCTCGTACTCCGGCTGCGCGATCTCGCGCTCAATGTTCCGGATCTCCCCGATCAGCTGCGCGTAGGACTTCGCCGCCTCCGGCACCCGCTTCGCCTCCAGCGCGCTGCGCTGCTGCCGGAGCAGCTTCAGCGCCCCGGCGGAGTCGAGCGACCTATCGCCGGTCGTGCTGAGATTCATGATGTAGGACTTCAGTTCGTGCACCATGCTGCGGCTCGTCGCGCTCCGAAGCTGTCCGATCGACACCGTGTTCTCGAACGCCGTCTCGGAAATCCCGCCCAGCATCGCCTGCAGGAAGCCCCGCGGATCCGCCACCTGGACGCCCGTCGTCTCATTCCAGACTGTCTCTTATACACATCTCCGAGCCCACGA
>CALAOB010000094.1 GCA_937927445.1 uncultured Oribacterium sp.
GGCATCCTCGTGCACCTCGAGGGTCGGCATGGCTGGCACTGTCAGCCGTCGGAGAAGCTGCTTCGGGATCATCCGAGATATCAGGCGCTCTATGAGAATCTCGCACACTTCATCGGCATGGAAGACGGCATCGATCCGACGCCGTACGACGGGGAGTACGAGATCTCGAAGTTCTGCATCGAGACCGATGATGGAACCGAGTCCGGACATCCTTCGGATATGGAGGGCTTCCGGGAGGAATTCGGCGCGGAGTTCAGCATCATTGACCGCGGACACGGCTTCTATGAGAATGTGCCGATCGGGCACGGAAAGGGCGCAGCGGTCGATCGTATCCTCGATTATCTCCATCTGACGAGGGCGGATGCGTACGGCTTCGGGGACAGCTCGAACGACGAGGAGATGTTCCGGGTGGTCGGGCATCCGGTCGCGATGGGGCAGCATGATCCGGTGCTCGAGGCGTATCATCCGTTCATCACGAAGCGGGTGGAGGAGGATGGGATCTTCTATGCGATGGAGCAGCTCGGGCTGCTGTAAGCTTCCGGAAGAGGTATGTACGAAACAGGTGCATACCTCTTCTTTTTTTGGTATAATCAATAGTTGTGATGTTTACCGCCCGAATGTGGCACCGCTACGATGCCTTCACGGCATGCGTATTGCATAGGAGAAGAGACATGGCATTATTTGATTTTTTTGGTAGTAAGCGCAAGGCAGAGGCCGAGCAGAAGATAGAGGAGCAGAAGCAGGAGCAGCATGATGAGGCGGTGGCGCGTCAGCGGGAGGAGCATCCGGAGATGCACTGGCCGGTGATCACGCCGATCAATATGTTCGTGAAGAAGCCGGGTGAGACGCCGGCGACAGCTGCAGCTGAGGCAGGCGCGAACACAGCGGCAGGCAGTGAGAATGCTGCTGCGAATACCACAAACGAAGGAAATACTGCAGCAAACACGGAAAATGCAGAAAATACTGCCGAGACTGCAAACGCAGGAGCTGCTGCAGCGACCGTTGCACAGCCGCAGCCGACGATTCTTTCGGACCCGCTGACACCGGAGCGGAAGGACGAGGTGGGCGCGCTCGTATATGAGCCGACGATCAAGCCGGATATGCTGAAGGAGCTGAACCTTCAGGAGACGCTGTTCCTCGAGGCGGCGCTTCTCATCGCACACAAGCAGCATCCGCTCGACAACTACGATCAGAACCGTCAGGTGATCCGTAATCACTTCCTCGATATGGTCCGTGCGCAGGAGAAGATCTATGTACTCTATGACGCACGGACCGGCTATCCGCTACTCGACGGCAGCTTCGTCCTCATGTACCTCGATAAAGAGCATGCAGAGATCGCCGCGAAGCTTTACGCCGAGCAGATGCGTTCTGTGAAAATCATCGAGGTGCCGGGCATGGCCGCAGAGCCGGCGCAGCTCAACGGCAAGATCCAGATGAAGATTTTCGATTATCTCTTCTTCCTCGGTGCCGAGAACATCGTCATCGACAACGGCTGGTACAAGGGCTTCCTGCGTCGCTCGGAGATTTCCGCGCCGTTCTACATCAACGAGGATCCGGAGAAGATTCCGCCATACAACCCGGCGATTTCCTTCGCCCTCACCGATTACGTCGGCGAGCTCCGCTGGCCGGTACAGTACGGGAAGCGGAAGGAGCTGCTGCAGGCGAAGTTTAACAGCGTTATGAAGCTCGTGCCGAAGGGCACCTACCTCCTGCCGTTCCGTAACCTCGATGAGGAGTCGGCCAATGCAGGCGAGCAGAACGCAGATGGCGCTGCGGCAGAGCAGACGGCGACCCCGACCCATGATGGCATGGCGGAGACGACCGATGCCGCGACAGAGTCCGCGGAGGCTGCGAAGAAGAACCATCGTGTACAGCTTCCGATGGTGACGCTGAACGGAAAGAATTTCATGCCGGTCTACACAGATATCTTCGAGTTCTCGAAGAAGTTTGCGAACAGCGGCTTCCGTCCGACACGTGCAGACTTCCAGACGATTTCCCGTTTCATGGGAAATTATGACGGCTTCATCATCAACCCGCAGGGACAGGCGATGGTGATCGAGCGCCAGAAGAACCCGAACCCGGGACAGGCACCGGCACAGGGCGCAAAGGCCTAAGATAAGTTTAACAGTTCAGGATGAGGACCAGGAGGGTCGGCAACGAAGGCCATACGGAGAGACCGTGTGAAATCAAGCCGGGTTCCCTTAGCGGCACTTGGAGTAATTTTTCCTTAGCACCCTCTGCAACG
>CALAOB010000095.1 GCA_937927445.1 uncultured Oribacterium sp.
CGGGTATCCTGTATGCACGACGCGAAGAGGCGGCAGAACGACCGGTGGACGATGATGTGACGCCGGAAGCATTGGCTTCTGCGGACGTGCAGCCGATGACAGCGGACGGAGAGTCGGCGACGCCGGAAACGGGTGCCATCGCCGGGCAGATCACGGTGGACGCGATCCTCGATAGGGCGCGGCAGATGACGGCACGGAGCATGGCAGAGGACTTCCGGAAGATGCTCGAACACTCGCCGAAGACGCATGGGGAGCGGCTCTTTCGGACGTACGGTGAGCGGGGCATCCGCGGGCAGGCGATGGAGGGCTTTCCGATCCTCCGGGATACCGCTGTGCCGTGGCTGCGACGATTTCAGAACATATGCACAGACGCAGAACTGCAGCACGATATAGCCGCGCGGGCGACGCTCCGCCGCGGACTCCTTCAGGATACCGGCAGCATGCACGCCGAGCACTTCGAGAATGCGGTGCATGTCAGTACGCTGATCGCCATCATGTCGGTGCTGAGCGACACGAACGTGTTCATCCGAAGCTCCTATGAGGATATGTGCTGGCTGCAGGCAGAGAGCAGTACGATCCTCAGCATGGGAGCGATGTTTACGGAGGAGGGTGTGCGGGCGGTCGAAGCATTGAACATGGCCTGCATCGAAAAGAACATCAGTCCGGGCGGCGCCGCGGATATCCTCGCGGTGGCGATCCTTCTTCTGAAACTCACGGAGGATGCGGACGCAGGCAGTACAGACTGCTGAAGAAGAAACGCTCGCAGGGCGTTATGATGGAGCGAAGCTCTACTGGATGGAAAAGAGGTTTTATGTCAGACACAACATATGCGATTTCATCGGTCGGTCCGGGGGACCGCTATATACAGGCAGAGGTGGACGCGCTCCTCGAGCGGGAGGGCATCCATCGCGACCAGCATCTCGATTATACGGCGGCGATGCTCGACGAGGACTATCATGTCATCGCGACCGGCAGCCTGTTCGGAAACACCCTCCGCTGCATGGCGGTGAGCTCCGACCACCAGGGCGAGTCCCTCATGAACGCGATCGTTTCCCATCTCGTGGAGGTGCAGTACAGCCGCGGAAACTACCATCTCTTCCTGTATACGAAGTGCGATTCCGCACGCTTCTTCGGAAACCTCGGCTTCTATGAGATCACGCGCGTGCCGGAGGAGAACATCGTCTTCATGGAGAATAAGCGGACCGGCTTCCGCGATTACCTCACGGCACTTCAGCGGGAGACGCAGCAGGCGGAGACCACCGCCCGGGATGAGGCCAATGCAGGCGATCCGGGTCCATCGCACCCGGCCGAAGCCGTCATGGCTCCGGGAGGGTCCTGTGCAGCCGGCCCGGCAGCATTGAACCAGCGTGGACGCGTCGGAGCCATCGTCATGAATGCGAATCCGTTCACTCTCGGGCACCGCTACCTCGTCGAACAGGCGCGGGCGGCCTGCGGGGTTCTGCATCTGTTTATGGTGTCGGAGGACGTGAGCCTCGTGCCGTTTTCCGTGCGGAAGAAGCTGATCCTGGAGGGGACGAAGGACATCCCGGGTATCATCTATCACGAGGCGGGCTCGTATATCATCAGCTCTGCGACCTTCCCGGCGTACTTCCAGAAGGGAGACAATGCGGTGATCCGGAGCCAGGCGGGCATCGATGCACGGATCTTCACACAGATCGCGGCGGCGCTCGGCATCACGGATCGCTTCGTCGGGGATGAACCGACGTCGGTGGTGACGGGAATCTATAATGAGATCCTGTCGACGGCGCTGCCGGAGGCCGGCGTGGCGTGCCACATTATCCCGCGGAAGGAAGCGGACGGAAAGGCGATTTCTGCCTCGACGGTACGAAGCTGTATCCATGACGGACGGCTCGAGGAGATCCGCGGCCTCGTGCCGGAAACCACCTACCGCTACTTCGCATCGCCGGAAGCAGCAGCGGTGATCGGGCGGATCCAGGCAGCAGAAGAGGTCGTACACTACTGATCTTCTGTGCGACAGAAGCCGGCATATCGGGGCACTCGGCGGAACGCTGATCGGAAAAACGGCGGGAAAGCACGCAAAACCTAAGAAATACTTGCATTGCTGCGGTATTTATATTAAAATACATCAGTATTTTGTGAGCTTGGCGCATCCGAAGGGACGTTGATTCGGGCCTGAAAGTACGATTAGAATATAAAAACTTCATGTTTCCAGAATAGTGATATTTTGGTTTTTCATTTTAGGAGGATTTTATGGTATCAGCAGGTGATTTCAGAAACGGTGTCACACTTGAGATTGATGGTCAGGTTGTTCAGATCGTCGAGTTCCAGCATGTAAAGCCTGGTAAGGGCGCAGCTTTCGTAAGAACGAAGCTTAGAAACGTTATCAACGGTGGTGTAATCGAGCGTACATTCCGTCCGACCGAGAAGTTCCCGCCAGCACACATCGATCGTCAGGATATGCAGTATCTCTACGATGATGGCGATATGTACAACTTCATGAACCCGGAGACCTTCGAGCAGATTTCCCTTTCCCACGAGCAGATTTCGGATGAGATGAAGTTCGTAAAGGAGAACGAGACCGTTCGTGTAGACTCCTACCAGGGTAAGGTATTCGCTGTTGAGCCGCCTCTGAAGGTCACCCTCGAGGTTACCCACACGGAGCCGGGCGTAAAGGGCAACACCGCTACCGGTGCTCAGAAGCCGGCAACCCTTGAGACCGGTGCAGAGATCATGGTTCCGCTGTTCATCAACATCGGTGATAAGGTTATCGTATCTACCCAGACCGGTGAGTACGAGTCCCGCGGCTAATCCTTGCGTGATCAGACCATATACGGAGCGATCCGTTTGTGAGAAGGTTTCCCAAACGGGAAACCTTCTTTTTTTCGAGTTTACGGGGTATGACCCCCCTGACAAAATTCTTAAGAAACCGTCGATTCATGGGAGGCGCGTCTCTCATGGCATAGTTAAAGGAGTATAGATTTGACTACGATTCTTAACGTTATCACCGACGCCGTACGGACTGCGTTTGTGCTGGCCGGTTATGATGCAGAGCTCGGTCGCGTGTCGATTTCCAACCGTCCGGACCTCTGCGAGTACCAGTCGAACGGAGCGATGGCCGGTGCGAAGCAGTACCACAAGAAGCCGATGGACATCGCAAACGAGGTGGTGGAGAAGCTGAAGACCATGCAGCAGGGTGACATCGTGATGTTCTCCGAGGTCTCTGCGGTGATGCCGGGCTTCATCAACCTGAACGTATCCGAGGAGCTCACCACGAAGTATCTGAACGAGATGAACTTCCATGAGGACCTTGGCCTCGATGCCCATGAGGGGAAGAAGATCATCATCGACTACGGCGGAGCCAATGCGGCGAAGCCGCTCCATGTCGGCCACCTTCGTTCGGCCGTCATCGGTGAGGCGATCAAGCGGATGGCGATTCAGCAGGGCAATGAGGTCATCGGTGACGTACATCTCGGAGACTGGGGTCTTCAGATGGGCCTCATCATCACGGAGCTCGAGGACCGCGGACAGCTCGATCAGGATCTCGAGATCTCCCAGCTGGAGGAAATCTACCCGTTCGCGTCTGCGAAGGCGAAGGCGAAGTATGAGGATGGTCCGCATAAGGGCGAGCTCGTCCATCCGGAGTACGCCGAGCGTGCGCATCAGGCGACACTGAAGCTGCAGAACGGGGATCCGACCTACCGTGCGGTATGGAACAAGATCATGAAGGTCTCCATCGCGGATCTGAAGAAGAACTATGGCAACCTCGACGTTCACTTCGATCTCTGGAAGGGCGAGAGTGATGCGCAGCAGTATATTCCGGGCCTGATTCAGGACCTGATTGATAAAGGTCTTGCGTATGAGTCCCAGGGCGCCCTGGTGGTGGATGTTGCAGAGGAGAGCGATGCGAAGGAGATTCCACCGTGCATGATCCGTAAGTCGGACGGTGCGGCACTGTATGCGACCTCTGACCTCGGCACGATCGTCGAGCGTGAGAAGCTGTATCATCCGGATGAGTACATCTACATCGCGGACAGCCGTCAGTCCCTCCACTATACCCAGTTCTTCCGTGTAGCACGGAAGGCCGGCCTCGTACGTCCGGAGGAGGAGCTTCGCTTCATCGGCTTCGGTACGATGAACGGCAAGGACGGAAAGCCGTTTAAGACCCGTGAGGGTGGCGTGCTCCGTCTCGAGAAGCTGATCCAGGAGACGAATGAGAAGGTCCTCGAGCGTGTACGCGCATCCCGTGGTGAGGAGCTCAGCGAGGAGGAGGCAGCCGCGATCGCGGTTCGTGTCGGTCTTGCGGCACTGAAGTACGGTGATCTCTCGAACCAGGCGACGAAGGACTACATCTTCGACCTCGACAAGTTCACCTCCTTCGAGGGCAACACCGGTCCATACATCCTCTACACCATCGTGCGTATCAACTCGATCCTCCGGAAGTTCATGCAGGAGCGTGGCGTAAGCGATGACGTGCATGTGAAGGATTATGTGAAGGAGCATGCGACTGACTTCCAGATCCTGCCGATGAAGGAGAAGTCCGCACATGATGTGCAGTTGCTTCTCACACGTTATCAGGATGAAATCAACGGTGCATGGAAGGACCTCGCACCACACCGCATCTGCTCCTATATCTATGCACTGGCGAACAACTTCAACAGTCTCTACCATGATGTGAAGTTCCTGAGCCTGCCGGAGAAGGAAAAGGAGAGCTGCATGGCCCTTCTGATGCTGACCTTCCGCGTACTGAGCACCTGCATCCATACCCTGGGCTTCGGTGCACCGGAGCGGATGTAATCGGAAATATACCGAATAGTGACTGCTGTCTGGAAAAGTTCGATGCATCGGACAGCAGTGAGAGGAGAATACAGATTATGAAATATTTCATTGCCAGTGATATCCACGGCTCCGCGTACTGGTGCCGCAAGACCCTGGAGAAGTTTGAGGAGAGCGGTGCAGAGCGCCTGATTCTTCTCGGCGACATCCTCTATCATGGACCGCGTAATGACCTGCCTCAGGAGTATGCACCGAAGGAGGTCATCGCGATGCTGAATCCGCTGAAGGACAGAATCTGGGCGGTACGTGGCAACTGTGAGGCGGAGGTCGACCAGATGGTGCTGCAGTTTCCGGTGATGGCGGATTATGCGATCCTTGCACTGAACGGCCATACGATTTTTGCAACCCATGGTCATCTCTTCGATGAAACGAAGCTTCCGCCGCTGATGGCAGGTGATGCACTGCTGCATGGTCATACGCATCTGCTGAAGGCAGAGAAGCTGACGGCAGAGGATGGACGCTCGTTCTTCCATCTGAACCCGGGCAGCACTTCCCTTCCGAAGGGCGGAAACCCGAATACCTATGCCATCCTCGATGAGGATGTATTTACGGTATATGATTTCGAGGGCCACACGATCGCATCGATTTCACTGAACGCGTAAACGACATATTGACGAAACGCTTTTTCTTACCCTTCGGCATTTTCACGGCTGAAGGGTATTTTTTTAAGCTGATAAAGGATGATTTTGTCATGTTTTGGGAGAATGTTGATAAATTATCGACAATCTGCTATCATGAAAAAGGTTGCGGTTGTGCAGAGTGAACAATGCTCTGCGCATACACAACGATCGTTTGTAGAGCATGCCTGTGCAGATCGAATGGGTCTTTCTGACAGGGCATTCATTTTATTTTAAAGGAGTAGAATTATGGCTGTGAATCGTTTCGTCTTAAATGGTATTTCCTATCATGGACATGGTGCAATCAAGGAGATCCCGGGTCTCATCAAGGCAAGAGGCTATCATAAGGCTTTCGTTGCATCCGATCCTGACCTCGTAAAGTTCGGCGTAACAGCCAAGGTAACGGATCTTCTGAAGGAGAACGACATCGACTTCTTCCTGTATGATGACATCAAGCCGAACCCAACCATCGAGAACATCCAGCACGGTGTAGAGGCGTACAAGTCCTGCGGCGCTGACTGCATGATCACCATCGGCGGTGGTTCTTCCATGGATACCGGTAAGGGCATCGGTATCGTCATCAACAACCCGGAGTTCGCAGATATCCGTTCCCTCGAGGGTGTTGCACCGACCAAGCATCGTACCGTATTCACCATCGCCGTTCCGACAACCGGTGGTACCGGTGCAGAGTCCACCATCAACTACGTTGTCACCGATGTTGAGAAGAAGAGAAAGTTCGTCTGCGTTGATGCAAACGATATCCCTGATATCGCCGTCGTTGATCCGGATATGATGTCCTCCATGCCGAAGGGCCTCACCGCTTCGACCGGTATGGATGCGCTGACACACGCCATCGAGGGCTACACCACCAAGGGTGCATGGGAGCTCGCCGATGTACTCGACCTTGAGGCCATCAAGCTCATCGCAAAGAACCTTCGTAAGGCTGTACAGAACGATCCGGATGGACGTGAGGGCATGGCACTTGCACAGTATGTAACCGCCATGGCATACTCCAACGTAGGTCTCGGTATCGCACACTCCATGGCACATACCCTCGGTGCAGTTTATGACACACCGCACGGTGTTGCATGTGCGATGATGCTTCCGATCGTTATGGAGTTCAACCAGGAGTACACGGGTGAGAAGTTCAAGGCCATCGCAGAGGCATTTGGTATCGACACGACCGGTATGGATGCAGCCACCTATCGTAAGGCAGCCATCGACGCCGTAAAGCAGCTCTCTGTAGATGTCGGCATCCCGACCAAGCTCGAAGCCCTCAAGGAAGAGGATCTTCCGTTCCTGTGCGAGTCCGCTGCCGCAGATGCATGCGCACCTGGTAACCCAAGAGAAGCAAGCATCGCTGACTTCGAGGCTATGTTCAGAAAGCTAATGTAATTATTATCACAGGGCTTTGCCCTGTGATGCCCCCGGGCGGCGAGGCCGTTTTGCCGGCCTGCCCGGCAAAATCAAGCGACCATGCCCGCGCCGAAGGCGCATCTCATGGCATGGTCTCCTTGTAATTTGAACTGTAAATTTTCCCCCGGAGTTTTCTCCGGGGGTCTTTTTGTGCTAACATAGTCATCAGAGTTTATCAGAAAGAAAAGGCCAGATGATGATGAAAAAAGCATGGAAATATATGATGATCCCGGCGGCCCTTACGCTGCTCCTGTCCGGATGTGCACATTTTACGGAGCTCGTGGAGCATGTCGCATCGAAGCAGGAGACGACGGCGGAAGAAACGCAGGCGATCCTTGAGACGACCATTCCGGCGGATCAGGTCGTAGAGCCGGCGGATCCGGATACGATGCGGATCGAGCTTCCACAGGGGGCAGCGGCCCTCGGCTTCGCGCATCTCATGGAGGAGTCCGAGCTGGGTGCGACACAGGGAGACTACCATTTCGAGCTGAAGACGAGTGAAGCCGAGGTTCTCTCGGACTTCATCACCGGCGCGGCGGACGTCGCGATCCTTTCGCCGGAAAGTGCAGCACGGGCCTACCATGATGCGAAGGACGGTGCGGTCGTCGTCAATATCAATGCAGGTAACGAGCTGTACTGCATCAGCGGCAACACCGAGCTGAAGAGCTTCCAGGGACTGAAGGGACAAACCGTGCTGAGCGTCGGACAGGGCGAGCAGCCGGAGTATGTCATCCGCTACCTGAAGAGCCAGTACGGTACACAGTTTGATGTGCAGTATACGAGTATCGAGGACATCACGGTGCAGCTTTCGGCAGATCCGTCGAAGGTCGCCATCGTCGCAGAGCCGGACGCATCGAGCCTGCTGGCCGGCGTGCCGGGTACCGTGCGTGCATTTTCGCTGAAGGACAGCTGGGAGAATGTCACTGCGACCGGCAGCCTGATCTCCAGCGTGACCCTCGTGCACCGGAATTACTATGAGAATAAGCGTGCCGCGGTGGATAATCTTCTCCGTGAGACCGCGATGTCGATCGTAAAGGCCGAGCGCGCAGCGAATCAGACCGCGAAGCTTGCCGGAAAGTTCGACATCACACAGGCCGCGGTCGTGCCGCTGGCGCTTCCATATGCAAATCTCAAGTGCATCACCGGCGATCAGATGAAGAGCCGGCTCGGTGCCTACCTCATCGCCATCGCGGAGGTCGACTCGGCCGCCATCGGCCGCAGCGTCCCGGGCGAGGATTTCTACTATGGATATGCCGTGACGAAGCCGGAGGAAAGCAGCTCGGTGAGCCGGTACGATGATTCGACATCCTATGGAAACGATTCAGAAGACGAATATGAGGCTGACGACGAAGACGAGAGCAGCGAGTCGAAGAAGAGCGAGGACGCGGAGTCAGAGCAGGATAAAAAACGAGACGATGACATAAAGCGCGAGAATCATACGAAGCGCGAAGACGAAACAGAAGAGGAGAGTGAGAAGAAAAAGAACGACGAAAAGAAGGCGGAAAGCGAGAAGAAGGAAACGGAAAAGAAGCACGAAACCGAGAAGCACGTGGAGATCGAGGAGCCGCAGAAGCCGGCAGAAACTGCCGCTTCCCCTGCTCCTCAGCCAGCCGCACCGGCCGGCCCGGATCCGTCCGCCGCACCCGCTGGCCCGGGCAGTCAGGCCCCATCGGATGAGCTCCTCCCGGGAGGCCCGATGGGGTGATGAATACAGCTACTTGCTGCGAAGCCAGAAGCCCCGGAGGACAGCCACTGGAAATCATACGTAGAGGTCGTGAAGAATCAAAATCCCATCCCTTAGAAGTACTTGGTGTATCTCTCC
>CALAOB010000096.1 GCA_937927445.1 uncultured Oribacterium sp.
TTCCGAGGGTAATCGGCTCGATGCCATGCGCCATGGCATCCTCGATTTCCACATCCGCAAATCCGCCCTCCGGTCCGATGAAAACCGCGATCTTTCCATGCTTCGGAAGCTTCCGGAGCTCCTCCATGGTATGACGGATATCCTTCGCGTTTTCATACGGGATCAGCCGGAGGTCGAAGTTTTCCACAAAGCGCATGGCATCCTTCCACTTCATCACCGGCATCACCTCCGGGATGATGGAACGCTTCGACTGCTTCGCCGCCGCCTCGGCGATCGCCTGCCAGCGCTCAACCTTCTTCGCGGCCCGCTTCTCATCGAGCTTCACGACGGTGTTTTTCGTATCGAGCGGGATCACCGCATGGGCACCGAGCTCTACCGCCTTCTGCACGATGAGCTCCATCTTATCCTGCTTCGGAAGCCCCTGGAACAGATAGATATCTGCCGGCAGCTCATGCATCTCCTCCACGAAATCGATGTGGAGCAGGACCTCCTCCACGCTCATCTCTGTCTCCGGGCACCTGACCGCATCATGAACCTCTGAAATCGTGCACTCATAGTCCGTCCCCTCGCCGTCGGAAATCAGGACCTTCTCCCCCGGCTTCGCCCGAAGCACCTGCCGGAGATGCCGGTAATTCTCACCCGTGAGCCGCACCAGCCGCGCCTCGGTATCGATATCTGTTTCATCTACAAAAAAGTGATGCATTCCACTCTCTCCCACCTTACGTTTACGAAATCGTCGCTATTATAACAGAGGATACAGAAAAGTGAAAGAATCTAAAAAAAAGCAGAACCGGAGGGCTGCTGCTCGCAGTCCTCCGGTTCTGCCGGTCATACTTATTTATGCGTCCACGGTCTCGCCGCAGGCCTCTGCGTAAGCCTTCAGTGCCTCACGCTGCTTTTTATTCAGGTTCGTCGGAATATTGACGACGATCGTCACATACTGATCACCGCGAAGATTCGAGTTGCTGAGGCTCGGTACACCCTTGCCACGCAGTCTCGTCTTCGTATCGGACTGGGTGCCCGGCTTGATTTTCAGCTCCACCGGACCATCCACGGTCTTGATGACCTTCGTACCGCCGAGTGCCGCCGTCGCGAAGCTGATCTCCTCCGTCGAGTAGATATTCGTACCCTGACGCTTGAAGAACGGATGCTGGGAAACCGCGACATCGACGAGAAGATCGCCTCTCGGGCCGCCATTGGTTCCCGGATCACCGCCACCGGAACGACGTAAGGTCTGTCCATCATCGATACCGGCCGGAATCGTCAGCTCGATGTTCTTCTCCGTCGCGATGTAGCCCTCGCCACGGCAGTCCGGACACTTCTCCTTGATGATCTTACCAGAGCCATGACAGTCCGGACAGGTCACCACCTGCTGCACGGTACCGAACATGCTCTGCTGTGTCATCACTACCTGGCCACGACCGCCGCACTTCGAACAGGTCTCCGGCTGTGTACCCGGCTTTGCACCCGTACCGTTGCACTTCGGGCAGGTATCCTTATACCGGATCTTGATGGTCTTCTTACAGCCCTTGATGGCCTCGTCGAAGCTGACACGTACACTCGTACGGATCGACTGACCACGGGTCGGCTGGTTTCCACGACTGGCACCGCCATAGGAGGAGAATCCTCCACGGCCGCCGAAGCCGAACAGATCTCCGAAAATATCAGAGAAGTCCATGCCGCCGAAGTCGAAGCCGCCATAGCCTGTGCTCTGACCGGCTGCCGAGTTCGGATCGAAGGCTGCATGACCGTAGGTGTCATACGCCTTTCTCTTCTCCGGATCCGAAAGGACTGCATAGGCCTCGTTGCATTCCTTAAATCTGGCTTCCGCCTCCTTGTCACCTGGATTCGCATCCGGATGGTACTTCTTGGCAAGCTTACGGAACGCCTTCTTTATCGTTGCGTCATCTGCGTTTTTATCCACGCCGAGGACTTCATAATAATCACGCTTTTCTGCCATGTGTTTCTATCTCCTGCTGCTTTTCTTTCTCGTAAGACGAACGTATGCCTCCGGCGCATGCGCCGGAGGCTTTCTGTATATCTTTCAGGAATTAAACTTCCTTGAAATCGCCATCCACTACGTTGTCATCCGGGTTGCTGTTTGCTGTGCCCTGATTTGCTGCACCCTGATCCGCTGTGCCCTGAGGACCCGCCTGACCAGCTGCCTGTGCCTGCTCATATACCTTTGAGAACAGGGACTGAGAAGACTTCATCAGGGTCTCCTGCGCAGCCTTGATCTTCTCTGCGCCATCCTTCGTGATGGACTCGAGCGGATTTGCAGCGAGGACATCCTCGAGTGCCTTAAGATCTGCCTCTACCTGAGACTTATCGGAAGCAGAAACCTTGTCACCGACCTCTTCCAGTGCCTTCTTCGTCTGGAAGACGATGGAATCTGCACCATTTCTGGTCTCGATGGCTTCCTTCTTCTCCTTGTCGGCTGCCTCATACTGAGCCGCTTCCTTTACAGCCTTATCGATATCATCCTGGCTCATGTTCGAACCGGAGGTGATGGTGATGTGCTGCTCCTTACCGGTACCCTGATCCTTTGCGGATACATTTACGATACCGTTCGCATCGATATCGAAGCAGACCTCAATCTTCGGAACACCACGACGTGCCGGGAGGATACCATCCAGACGGAACTGGCCGAGGGTCTTGTTATCTCTTGCGAACTCACGCTCACCCTGTACGACATGAATGTCTACAGCGGTCTGGTTATCCTCTGCGGTAGAGAATACCTGAGAAGCATGGGTAGGAATGGTTGTATTTCTCTTGATGAGCGGTGTTGCTACACCACCGAGGGTCTCGATGGAAAGGGTCAGCGGTGTTACATCGAGAAGAAGAACATCACCGGCACCGGCATCACCAGCAAGCTTACCACCCTGGATGGCAGCACCGATGGCTACACACTCATCCGGGTTCAGGGTCTTGCTCGCTTCCTTACCGGTCAGCTGCTTTACCTTCTCCTGTGCAACCGGCATACGAGTTGAACCACCGACGAGCAGAACCTTTGAAAGCTCTGCAGCAGTCATACCTGCATCACGAAGTGCATTCTGCACCGGAACAGCGGTTCTCTCGGTGAGATCTGCGGTCAGCTCCTCAAACTTCGCCCTCGTCAGCGTCATATCAAGGTGCTTCGGGCCCTCTGCAGTTGCTGTGATGAACGGAAGGTTGATCTCCGTGGTTGTCGAAGCAGACAGCTCCTTCTTCGCCTTCTCAGCGGCTTCCTTCAGTCTCTGAACGGCCATCTTATCCTGGCTGAGGTCGACGCCCTCTGCCTTCTTGAACTCCTCGATCATCCAGTTCTGGATACGTGCATCGTAGTCATCACCACCGAGGCGGGTATCACCGTTGGTTGAAAGAACCTCGATGACACCATCACCGATATCGATGATCGATACATCGAAGGTACCACCACCGAGGTCGTATACCATAACCTTCTGCTCGTCGCCCTCATCGAGGCCGTATGCAAGTGCAGCGGCGGTCGGCTCGTTGATGATACGCTTTACATCGAGGCCGGCGATCTTACCGGCATCCTTGGTTGCCTGACGCTGTGCATCGTTGAAGTATGCCGGAACCGTGATGACGGCCTCGCTTACCTTCTCACCGAGGTATGCCTCTGCATCTGCCTTCAGCTTCTGGAGGATCATCGCGGAAATCTCCTGCGGTGTGTAGTCCTTGCCGTCGATGCTTACCTTATAGTCTGAACCCATATGTCTCTTGATAGAAGAGATGGTACGATCTGCGTTGGTGACGGCCTGACGCTTTGCAGGCTCACCGACGAGACGCTCACCATTCTTTGTAAATGCAACGACAGACGGGGTCGTTCTCATACCCTCTGCGTTTGCGATGACGGTCGGCTTACCGCCTTCCATAACGGCTACGCAGCTGTTTGTTGTACCTAAGTCAATACCAATAATCTTTCCCATAACGATATCTCCTTTTATTCAAAACGATAAAATATAAAAACTGTAATCTATCTACTTGCCATCACCCGATTGCTTCTGCGCTCCGGTGAAGGTGCTTCAAACGCCGGTTTCCCGACGGAATGAACATGCTTTATTTTTTAACCTTGACCATCGAGTGACGAACTACCTGACCCTTGTAGGTATAGCCCTTCAGAAGATCCTGGGTGATCGTATCCTCTTCGACGTCACTTTCGGTATCGGTCATCACGGCGTTGTGCAGGTTCGGATCGAACTTCTCGCCCTCTGCCGGGATCGCCTTTACCTCGAGGTCCTCAAACATCTTCTCGAGCTGCTTATAGATGCCACGTACACCCTTCGTAAAGGCGTCGTCCTCATCCTCCGGATCCACGGTACCAAGTGCACGCTCGAAATTATCGACCACCGGAAGCAGCTTCTCGATGACCTCGCGCGCACCGAAATCGAAGTTCTGTGCCTTCTCCTTCTCGGTCCGCTTACGGTAATTATCAAACTCGGCATAGAGGCGGATGTATTTATCCTTCTGCTCTGCGAGTGCATCCTCATACTTTTTTTTCAGCTTTTCTGTTTCTGCATCGGAAGCTTCAGATGTCGCACTCTGCTCTGCGTTCTCTGTCTCTCCGGCATCCGTCGCATCGCTGTCCTTCGTTTCGGTATCCTTTACTTCCTCCGTCGTCGAAGCTTCCTGCTCCGTGGCCTCGCCTGCGGTCGTTTCCTCGGTGCCCTGCTCCTCGGAAGATTTCTTTAACTCTTCGTCTATCAAGATAACCTCCTATCACATCCTGTTCGGATGTTCCGCTTATTCTCTGTAAATCTCTATGACCGAAAGGCCTGATCCATCTCTCCCTGAATCTTCGAGAGAACCTCCAGCACCTTTTCGTAATCCATTCGTTTCGGTCCGATGACACCGATCGTTCCGCGAAGCCCGTTGCCGAGCTCGTAATTTGCGGTAACCACAGAACAATCTGTCATATTTTCCATCGGTGATTCGCTTCCGATATACACCTGAATCTGGTTTTTCTTTTCCTCACTTACGCCCTGGACTTCATGCACCAGCTCGGCGAGCTCAACCTTCGATTCGAAGGCATTGATGAGGCGGGAAGCATTGTCCGACTCTGTGAGCTCCGGATACTTGAAAATATTTGTGGCACCGGAAGTATAGATCTGTGCATCTCCGGAACGGATATTCAGAATGCTCACAATGGTCTGAAGGATGGCACTTACCGTATCCTTATGCTGCGTTCGTGCCAGAATCTGACCGATGCGTCCTTCGGTGATTTCTTCTCCGTTGAGACCATCCAGCGCATCATTCAGCAGCATGTTGATGCTCAGCATCCGGTTAAAGTCCAGCTCATCCTGTCCGTTCAGCATCACCGTCGCGGTTCGGACGATATTGCCCTGCATCATGATGACCAGCAGTACTCTGTGTGCATCGACGATGGAGGTCTGGATGAACTTGATCTTATTCGTATGGATCGAAGGCTCCGTAACAACTGCTGCATAGTTCGTATCCTGTGCCAGGTTTTTTACGAGCTGCTTCAGCGTTGTCTCCAGCTTATCGACCTTCTCGAACATCTCCGTCTTCACATCATCGATCTCATGCTGATGATGCTCCATCAGCTGATCGACATAGAAGCGGTAGCCCTTATCACTCGGGATACGACCGGCGGAGGTATGCGGCTGCATGATGTAGCCCATCTCCTCGAGATCGCTCATCTCATTACGAATCGTAGCAGAACTAAGGCTGAGTCCGGAATACTTGCTGATCGTACGTGAGCCGACCGGTTCACCGGTCTCCAGATAGTTTTTTATAATCGTTGTAAGGATAACCACCTTACGCTGATCCAGCTCCATCTCTGCCACCTCCTCTTCGTCTGTTAGCACTCGAAATATCGGAGTGCTAACATCTATTTGCTATATTACTCGATTTTGGAATGATGTCAAGGATTAGCCTCGAGGAATTTGTGAAAAAATCGTGAAGAAAGGGAGCCAACCGATATGGGCCGCTCCCTTTCTTCATTCTATTCTGTTTTTAAAAATCCCGTCGAATCGAGGGACTTACTGAAGGATGTATACGTCGGCATACGCAAGGATGTTTCGCGCCTCCGCATGGGTGTTATAAAACACATCGATGTGTGCGCCACGCACGCCACCGCCGCAGTCCTCTGCAACGTACTCATGGCCGTTGATCAGAAGATGTGTACCGTATGGAATCACACGTGGATCGACCGCAACCGTTCTGCCGGCGGTTGCACGTGCGCCGGTCGCGGTACGTGTACCATAGCCCTCGGAGCATCTGGAGCACGGGCAGTAGCCGGTCAGCTTGAAGCGTCCGAGCGGCGTCGCCTGCCGGCCATCGATCATCACCGTCTGTCCAGACGACTGTGTCGCCTGCTGCTTCTGCTTCGCCTCCTCTACCGCCTGTGCAGCATAGGTCTCCTGCACAGTAGTGAAGTGTGGGTTGGTGCTGGTATTGAAGAAAAGTACATTCCCCAGGCTCTGCGATGCATAGACGCCGGAGCTTGCGCTCTCGTCTGCATACGTACGCACGGACATCGCCATCGTAAGAATCATCAGTACGATGAGCATCGTCATCTTAGCGATCATACCTCTCTGCTTCTGTAAATTTAAACTCAAAATAACCTCCTGTGTGTGCGCCGGTGTCTTTAACTGCTCTTTCAGATTTTTCTCACATAGTCCGGCATAAACGAAGAGCTCCGGATTGGGGCGAGCTCAACGCCCGAGAGTATACGGGCAAATTTCAAAAATTGTCAAGCCCCTTATCTATCAGTCGTCCGCTTATGTGCGTATGTCTTCGCATTATTTCGTCGGAGGGCTGACTGTGTGATTATAAAAAATTTATAAGATCGTAAGAATTAAAAAAGTGAAAAATCACTCAGTTGTGAGTGATTTTTCACTTTTTTAATTCTTTATTCTGTGTCGTTTCAGCTCTTCGGAACGGCCACGAAAACCTCTGCAAAACGGTGTCCGAGGGCGGTCACACCGAAGGCTTCTTCGTAGCTGTTATAGTAGATATCGATCAGATTTCCCTTGACGGCACCGCCGATATCCTCGACCGTATACACTGTATTATTGACAAAGACCTTCGTTCCCATCGGCAGGACGCTCGTGTCCGCAGCGATCGTATGATCTGCCTTCGGCCAGGTGCCGGAATTGGTTTTTCCGTTTCCGTAGTAGCCGGTGATCTGGAAGACGCCGAGGGAGGCTCCCTTCGTATACTTCGCGGACTCCTCGGTCACGACGGCACCGATCGGCGTTTCGCCCGTGCGCGTACCGATGCTTGCAGCCGCTTCCTCCTGTGCGATCTGTGCGGCAAGTGCAGCTGCTTCTGCCTGCTCTGCCGCCTGCTTCTCCAGCAGTGCCGTGGACGGATCCGTCGCGCTGCCCGCTGCTGGCGTCGCAATCGCACTTCCTGCAGAAGTCGTCGCCATCGTCGACGTTGTTGCATCCCCGCTTGCAGCGACCTCCGTGGACAGCGTGGACGCATTCTCAGCCGCTGTTGTTGCAGCTGACGTCGCTGTACTGATCTTTCCCTTGCGTCCGCTTCGTGCAGTCACAAGAACCGGCATCTCTGCACTCTCCGTCGCTGTATCCTGCGGGTTCATCGTTCCTGTGTAATAATTCGACTGACTGAGCTCACTGATGGAGACACCGTTCACCCATGCCGGACCGACCTGCGCGGCGGCCAATGCAGGCAGCGAAAAACAGGTGGCGAGGCAGATGGTCAGAAGCGCCCTCCACACATGATTCTTTTTCATCCTTTTCCTCCTGAAAATAAGGGAGTCGGGTGCACTTCGCCGGCAAAATCTCCGGTTTTTCCGCAGAAATCCCCCACTTTGTGCACGATTACTATAAGAACCATAATACAGATCCGAAAAACCGTCAACTTACGTTTTTCTGTCAGGTGGTGAGCAGCAACTCGACGGCCATCTGATCCGTGAGATTTCCGCTCTTGATGGCTTCATCATATTCATAGAAGCGCCGGATATAGTCCTCGATGCCATGGCGCGAGTACTGCCGCGCCTGATCCGTGAGCTTCCGGTAGATCCACGGGCTCACGCCGACATACGCCGCCGCTTCCTGCGCGCTCATATCCCGGTCCATCGCCTCACGTGTGAGCAGCAGCTGATTGAAGTTCCGGCGCATGAGATGCAGCAGGCGCATCGGTGCCTCCTGCAGCGTCAGCAGATCCCGGTAGTACTGAAGCGCCTTCTTCGTATGCCCGAGTCCCATCTCCGTCACCATATCAAACACACGGTCCTCGACATTCTGCGAACAGATCGCCTCGACATCGCTGTCCTCGATGACATCCCGCGTCCCGGTATAGGCAATCAGTTTTTCCATCTCCGAGGCAATATTATCCATGTTGGTGCCGGTCTTATCGAGAAAAAGCTCCATCGTCGAATTCCGGATCTTCTTCCCCGCCATCGTCAGATAGCGCGCCGCCCAGCGGCCGAGCTGTGACCGGTCCTGTTCCCCGAGCTCACAGGCGAAGCCGTTCTTCTGTACAAGCTTATAGAGCTTACTGCGCTTGTCGATCTCCCCCTCGATGAACATGAGATGCGCCGTATCCGGATAGTGCCCGATATCCTCGAGATAGTGCAGCAGCTTTTCCGGTGCCGGCTTCTTAAACCACTCGCTGCCGCTGATGATGACGAGCCGCCCCGTGTTCTCCCCGAAGGTAAACGGAATCGTATTCAGAAGGTCGATCAGCTCCTGCACATCCGGTGCGCCATCATAAAAAGTATAGGCCATCCCCTCCTCGCCGCCGAAGGCCGCACGAAACTGCTTCTTATAAGAAAGCTTCAGATACTCCTCCGAACCATAGAGCAGGTAGTATGGCCGAAAGCGAAGCGCCTTCAGGTCCTCACTCAGTGCCAGATATTCTGTTTTCGACTCTTTCTTCCCGTACGCCATCGTTCGCGTTTTCTCCTTATATGAAGGCCAATGCCTCGCGTGCCACCATTATAGCACGACAGAAGCATTGGCCCAGTCCGAATTTATGCGATTGTAAATCAGTGATTCCGGATGCGCTTCTGAACCTCATCGTAGTCCGCAGTCACCTCCGCATTCGGTGCCGGGGTCGCGAGACTCACGATCACGTTCACGAGGATCGCCACGAGGAAGGCCGGGAGCAGCTCATAGATGTTCCAGAGACCACCCAGCGGACGGATGCTGTACTTCCAGAAGAAGACCATGATGCCACCTGCGATCATACCGGCGGTCGCACCGTACTTGTTCGAGCGTCTCCAGAAAAGCGCGAGGAGGACGACCGGTCCGAAGGAGGCGCCGAAGCCTGCCCAAGCGAAGGATACGATCTGGAAGACCGAGCTGTCCGGATTCCATGCGATACCGATGGAAAGACCGGCGATCGCCAGAAGGCAGACACGAGCAACATACAGGAGCTGCTTCTCATCGAGATGAATATGCAACACCTCGGTCAGAATATCATTTGCAACCGAGCTTGACGCTGCGAGCAGCTGGGAATCTGCCGTCGACATGGTGGATGCCAGGATACCAGACAGAACGACGCCGGCGATCAGTGCCGGTACGAGACCGTGGGTTGCAAGCAGCTTCGCGATCTCGACGATGATGGTCTCCGACTGGTTGCCGCCGAGGCTCGGGATCGCACCGGCCGCCGTCATACCGAGACCGACGATACCGATAAAAATCGCCACGCCCATCGAGATCACCACCCATACGGAAGCGATCCGTCTCGAAAGCTTCAGCTTCTTATCATCGCCGATGGCCATGAAACGAAGCAGGATATGCGGCATACCGAAGTAACCGAGCCCCCATGCCAGGGTCGAAACGATGGTGATGAGGCTGTATGGACTGGAGGTACCGCTCACCGGATCATACACCAGCAGCATATCGAGATAGCCACTGAGACCGGATGCGTTCTGAAGAACAGCCGCGAAGCCGCCGGCTCTGTGCACACCGAAGACGAGGACGATCAGCAGTGCAAGCGACATCACGATACTCTGGATGAAGTCCGTTGTTGACGCCGCGAGGAAACCGCCGAGGGAGGTGTAGCCGACGATGACGAAGGCACTCGCGATCATCGCCACATGATAATCCGCACCGAAGAGACTGCCGAACAGCTTACCGCAGGCAGCGAAGCCGGACGCGGTATACGGGATAAAGAAAATAACGATGACCACCGCTGCAATCAGGGTCAGGATCTTCTTCCGGTCATTATAACGGTTGGAGAAAAACTCTGGAATCGTGATGGAATCATTGACCTCGGTATAGATACGGATGCGCTTCGCCACGACGAGCCAGTTGATGTAGGTACCGAGTGCGAGGCCGATGGCTGTCCAGCCCGGATCCGAGATTCCGCTGAGATAGGCGAGACCCGGAAGGCCCATGAGCAGCCAGGAGGACATGTCCGACGCCTCGGCCGACATCGCCGTCACAAAGGGGCCCAGGGAACGACCGCCCAGGAAAAAGTCCCCCGCCGTCGCATTCTTATCGGATACCTTGAATCCGATGAAGAGCATGCCGACCAGGTACAGGACCATGGCTACCATCATTCCGATCTGTGCTACTGTCATCTTTTTTACCTCTCTTTAATACAGGAAGTCCGCCGTTCTTTTCCAAGGCAACGCATGAAAGCGTGCAAAGGGACACGTTCTCCCAACAAAAAATATGTGTATGATAATACCCCTTCGAAGGAAAGATTGCAAGGAGAATGAGACGTGCATCTCCATGTCTTTTTTGTATAGCTGGCATGCGTCCCGAATGCTCGGTAGCCGGCATCACCTTCTCACCATTCCGACGCGGTTTTCGGCGCTGTCCGCCGGCGTTCTTCGCAACATATCGGTCTTCCTGCCCTGTGAATTGCAGAAATCCGGGGCTTATGCTACATTATTCTCTAGATTTTTCAGGAGAAAACCATGCTGGACAACACAATCATCGATTCAAACGACCATCAGCAGCTCGAGCTGTACATCCATATCCCATTCTGCGCGCGGAAGTGCAATTACTGCGACTTCCTCTCCTTTCCGATGAAAGAAACGGAGCACGGGCCCTACATCGATCAGCTCTGTGCAGAGATCCGGGAAAGCGCCCCACTGGCGACGAACTACGAGATCTCGACCATCTTCATCGGTGGCGGTACCCCGTCGCTGCTGGATCCGAAGTACATCTCCCGCATCATGTACTACATCCGCCGCTTCTATACCGTCCGCCCGAACGCTGAGATCACCATCGAGTGTAACCCGGCCTCGACCATCGCGTATAAGTTTGCGGCCTACCGCGACGCCGGCATCAACCGCCTCTCCATCGGCCTCCAGTCGGCAAACGACGACGAGCTCCGCACCCTCGGTCGTCTCCACCTCTTCGAGGATTTCCTGAAGTGCTATCAGAGCGCACGGATGGAGGGCTTCCGGAACATCAACATCGACCTCATCGACGAGATCCCCGGCCAGACCGAGAAGTCCTGGCGCGAGACCCTCCGCCATGTGCTCATGCTGAAGCCGGAGCATGTCTCGATCTATAACCTCATCGTCGAGGACGGCACCCCGTTTCGGACAATGCAGGAGGCCGGCACGCTGGCACTTCCTTCGGAAGATACACAGGCCGCCATCGACGCGCTGACCCGTGAGATGACGGAGCGCTACGGCTACCAGCGCTACGAGGTCTCGAACTATGCGAAGCCGGGCTACGAATGCCGGCATAACTACGGTTACTGGTCCGGTGTACCTTACCTCGGCTTCGGTCTCGGTGCCGCCTCCTGCTTCCAGGGCGAACGCTGGAGCAATCTCCGAAGCTTTCCGCAGTACCTCGCACTCGACATGGCTTCCGAAATCCGGCAGGGCTGTCCGACGCTGCATGCCGAGCACGAGAAGCAGAGCGTGCAGGCGCAGATGGAGGAGTTCATGTTCCTCGGACTTCGCCGTACCGCTGGCATCTCCGAAGTCGAATTCAAGACCCGCTTTCAGATCGACATCCATTCCGTCTTCGGCGAGCAGCTGCAGCGCTACACAGCGGACGGCATGCTGATCCACGAAGGCTACCGCTACCGTTTTTCCGAGCGCGGCATGGATGTCTCGAATTTCATCTTAAGTGATTTCCTGTTGGATTAAAAAACCGGAGGGCTGTCTTTTGAGACAGTCCTCCGGCCTTCTTTTGCCGAATTCCAGTTCATTATTTCAGTGGTGTCCGCAATCAGCAGATGTGACGGATCCAGCCCTCCGGAGCTTCGATCTTACCGCTCTGGATGCCGGTGATGGTTGCGTAGAGCTCGCCGATGACCTCACCTGCATGCTCCATACCGGATGGAAGGTTGATGACCTCATCGTGGTTTACGATCTTACCAACCGGAGAAATAACCGCTGCCGTACCGCAGAGACCGCACTCCTTGAAGCCCTTGATCTCCTCGAACTTCACCGGGCGCTCATCGACGGTCAGGTGGAGATAATGCTCAGCGATGTAAACGATGGAACGTCTGGTGATGGACGGAAGGATGGACGGTGACTTCGGAACAACCAGCTTGCCATCTGCGTCAACGAAGATGGCATTGGATCCACCTGTCTCCTCAACATAGGTTCTGGTCGCTGCATCGAGGTAAAGGTTCTCAGCGAAGCCTGCCTTATGCGCCAGTACAGAGGAGTGTAAGCTCATCGCATAGTTGAGACCTGCCTTTACTGCACCGGTTCCATGAGGTGCTGCACGGTCGAAATCCGAAACCTGGATAGCGATCGGCGTAGCACCGCCCTTGTAGTACGGGCCTACCGGCGTTGCAAATACTCTGAACTGATACTCATCTGCCGGCTTTACACCGATGACAACACCGGTTGCGAACTCATATGGACGAAGGTAAAGGGATGCACCGGAACCGTATGGCGGTACCCAGTCGAGGTTACCCTTTACGACCTGATCGATGGCATCGAGGAAACGATCCTTCGGGAACGGTGGCATCTCGATACGCTGTGCAGACTCATACATTCTGTCCGCATTGAGGTCCGGACGGAAGCATACGATGGAACCATCCTCCCAGGTATATGCCTTCATACCCTCGAATACCTGCTGGCAGTACTGCAGCATGCCGGCCGACTCATTTAAGGTCACGTTCGGATCCGAAATCAGCGCACCCTCATCCCAGTTTCCATCCTTCCAGTTTGATACATATCTCTTATCGGTTACACGATAGCTGAAACCGATATTTCCCCAATCAAGGTCTTTCTTCGCCATTGCTTGTATCTCCTTTCGATATGACATCTCGTCATGATTAGAGCTAGTATAGTCCTCGAAAAAAATGAATGCAAATCAAAAAGCACACAAAATAATCATGTCTGTTATAACACAGGCAGTAGTCCCGGACTAAAGTTTTTATTCTGAATCAAGCTTCAGTACCGACATAAACGCGCTCTGCGGGATCTCGACATTACCGAACTGTCGCATCCGGCGCTTACCTTCCTTCTGCTTCTCGAGCAGCTTCTTCTTACGGGAGATATCACCGCCATAGCACTTCGCGAGGACATCCTTTCGCATCGCGCGGATGTTCTCACGGGCGACGATCTGTCCGCCGATCGATGCCTGCAGCGGGATTTCGAAGAGCTGACGCGGGATCTCATTCTTCAGCTTCTCACACATCTTCTTGCCACGCTCATATGCCGAGTCCTTATGGACGATGAAGCTCAGTGCATCGATGACCTGACGGTTGACCATGATATCGAGCTTCACCATCTTCGAGGTCTGATAGCCCTTGAGCTCATAATCGTAGGATGCATAGCCCTTCGAGCGGGACTTGATCGCATCGAAGAAATCATAGATGATTTCGTTCAGCGGCATCTCGTACTTCAGAATCGCACGGTTCGCCTCGATGTACTCGGTACTCTTATATACGCCACGGCGATCTTGGCAGAGCTGCATGATGGCACCCATGAATTCCGGCGTCACCATGATCTCCACATCGACCACCGGCTCCTCGATATGATCGATCTCAGACGGATCCGGAAGGTTCGCCGGGTTCGACAGCTCCATCATCGTGCCGTCGGTCTTATACACATGGTAGACAACCGATGGTGCCGTCGTCACCAGGTCGAGGTCATACTCTCTCTCCAGACGCTCCTGTACGACATCGAGGTGCAGAAGTCCGAGGAAGCCACAGCGGAAACCGAAGCCGAGGGCCTGGGAGGTCTCCGGCTCATACTGAAGGGCCGCATCGTTCAGCTGCAGCTTTTCAAGGGCATCCCGGAGATCCGGATACTTCATCGTATCCGCCGGATAGATACCGCAGTAAACCATCGACTGCACCTGCTTATAGCCCGGCAGCGGCTCGGTCGCCGGATTCCGATCATCGGTCACGGTATCACCGACACGGGTATCACGGATATCCTTGATGGACGCCGTGATGTAGCCAACCATACCGGCACTCAGCTCCGGACATGGAATGAAGCGGCCCGGTCCGAAATAGCCGACCTCGGTGACATCGAAGGCGGCACCGCTTGCCATCAGACGGATCCGGGTACCGACCTTCACGGAGCCCTCCTTGATCCGGCAGAAAATGATAACACCGCGGTAGTTATCATAGAGCGAATCGAAGATCAGCGCCTTCAGTGGCGCATCCTTCGAGCCGGTCGGTGCCGGCAGCTTCTGCACGATGGCCTCCAGGACCTCCTCCACATTTTCACCGGTCTTTGCGGAGATGCGCGGCGCATCATGGGCCTCGATGCCGATGATGTCCTCGATTTCCTCTGCCACACGATCCGGATCGGCCGATGGAAGATCGATCTTATTGATCACCGGAAGGATCTCGAGATCATGGTCAAGTGCCAGATAGGTATTCGCGAGCGTCTGTGCCTGGATTCCCTGCGTTGCATCGACGATGAGGATCGCACCATCGCAGGCTGCAAGCGAACGGGATACCTCGTAGTTAAAGTCCACATGGCCCGGGGTATCGATGAGATTAAAGATATACTCCTCCCCATCCTGTGCCTTATAAACGATACGGGTCGTCTGCGACTTGATCGTGATGCCTCGCTCACGCTCGATGTCCATGTTATCAAGCACCTGTGACTGCATCTCACGTGCCGTCAGCGTACCGGTCTTCTCGATGATCCGGTCTGCCAGTGTCGATTTACCATGATCGATATGCGCGATGATGCAAAAATTTCTGATTTTACTCTGATCGATGTTTGTGATGTCTGCCATGTTCCTACCTATATAAATATAATTCCGGGTACATCCCGGTTTTCTTGTATTTTCCGTGGAAATATACTAACATACTCCTGCATCTTTTGCCAACAGAATCCCGTAAAAGCAGGATTTGCTCATGGGCTCCTGAGGACCGGTGTCCATGCCCGAACTGTTCCGATACCCGTGCAAAAGCCCGAAAAACGTGCTTTTTCGGCTTGACACCGGCGGGGGTTTTATATATGATAGTTTAGCGTGTTTTCAAACTGTCCGTGTCCGGTATTTGAAAGCGCCGAGATCCGCTGGATCTCCACACGATATTTGAAGGAAAGGAGATTTCACAATGGCAAACATTAAGTCCGCAAAGAAGAGAATTCTTGTAGCTCAGGCTAGAAACGAGCGTAACAAGGCTATTCGTTCTGAGGTTAAGACATACATCAAGAGAGTATACGCAGCAGTTGAGTCTGGCGATAAGGCAGCAGCTCAGGATGCTCTGAAGATGGCTCAGAAGAAGATTTGCATGGCACACAGCAAGGGCATCTATAAGGCAAACAACGCTTCCAGAAAGGTTGCTCACATTTCTAAGGCTGTCGCTTCCATGAACTGATTGCGCGAAGCGCACAGAAATCATGTACAGGATTTCTGCTTTTTCAAGTCGTTCTTGAAAATAAATATTTGTAAGTAACGTTACTCACAAAGCCCTGCGGTTAACCCACCGCAGGGTTCTTTAGTTTCTGTTCATATCAGAGGCCCCGGAGGGCCTCTGACTAAACCGTTATCCTGATTTCCCCCATCACGCCGGTCTCGAACATCTCTACGCCGTAGCGTTCAAGTCTCTCCCGTGTTTCTGCGTGCGGGTGTCCATAATCATTCCCGACGCCGTAGCTGAGAATCGCGTAGTCCGGCCGGAGGGCGGCGAGCAGTGCCTCCGAGCTGCTCGTATGGCTGCCATGATGGCCTGCCTTCAGTACATCGATCTTCGGGTAGCCTGCATTGGCCTCCCACAGTGCCGCGAGCATCTGCTGCTCGCAGGCTTCGTCCATATCCCCCGTAAACAGCATCTGAAAATCCGGCGCGTGGAGAAGCATCCCGATCGAGTGATCGTTTGCGGCCTCCAGCTTCGCCGTCCCCGCCGGATAGTATCCGCGGATTTCCACCTCACCGAGGGTGATGCTGTCGCCCTGTCCGAAGTACCGGATCTGCACATCCCGTGCAGCCGCTGCGTCCCGAAGCGCATCATAACGCGCATCCTGCACGGCTACCCGCGGAAGCAGCAGCTCTCCGATGGATATCTTCGGCTCCTCCTCGAGGAGATACAATATGCCGGAATAGTGATCCGCATCGCAGTGTGTAATCAGCGCGAGGTCGATGTGCCCGATGCCCTGTGACTCGAGATACGGGACGAGTACATTTTTCCCGAGGCGCTGATTACTCGTCGAACCGCCATCGACGCTCATCACCAGTCCCTGATTTCGCAGGATGAAGCCATCTCCCTGTCCGACATCCAGCGCCGTGATTTCCAGCCCCTGCGGTTGCTTCGCCGGAAGACACAGCAGCGAAAGGGTCAGCGGCAGCACGATGCATGGCAATGGCAGTCTGGAGCGCTCCGATGTCTTTCGCTCTGCAAGGGTCCATGTCACGAAGCCGAGCGCCGCATAATACAGCAGGATACTGTGCATCGACGGTCGGCCGAGCAGCAGTGAGCTGTACGGAAGTGCTGCGCAGCGCGTACAGAAGAACGTATACAGACGCAGGATCCAGTGTCCGCCACCGATGGCGATGGTCGCGAGCTTCTCTGACAGTGCGAAGAGTCCGACACCGAAGATGCCGCTGTAGATCACACAGCCCATCAGTGGCAGTACGATGAGATTCAGGA